>JABGOW010000157.1 GCA_018645275.1 Verrucomicrobiota bacterium | reverse complement strand
GCTCCTGGCCGCCACGGCCCGGATTCTCGGCTGCGCAGAGACCCGCCAGGCCCTAAGGGTGGCAGAAGACACCCACGCGTTTGTAGAGGTCGTTAGAACCGCACCGTAATCTGGAGCATCGCCACCGCGCTATGCCCCGCTTCACGGAGCGAGGCATCCCCGCAATCCATATTCTCTCACGTTTGCATCACGGACAACCGACGGCACAAAAAGGGCGAAAGTGCCGAAAGATGCTCATTGCATCCTGCGCCTCTTGCGCCGCTTTTCTCGTGAAGCTGAGCGTCGAACGCCCTACGTCAGCGCTTCAATCTTTGCAGTCAGCAGATTGGGGTCGACGGGCTTATCAATGAAGACCGTAATCGGCAAGAAAGCATCGTCGATGTCCTTGTTGCTGAACTTACCGGGGAAGCTACCTTCTTCGTTCACCGCACTCAGCATAATGATAGGCTTGGTTTTGAAGCGATCCTCCTGGCGCAACAGGCGGGCCATCCGGAAACCTGCAGAGTCGTCGCCCGGGAACATCACGTCAAGAATGATGACATCCGCATTAAACTCGCGAATGTTGTCAACAAGATCAGCATCATCGAACTGTGAGCCAACCGCATAGCCTTTTGCTTCCAGAATCATGGTCATGTTCTCAACCTGATCCACATCGTCATCAACCAGATACACACGCTTCATGTCGACTCCCTTTCCAACTCATTCCAACAATTCAAGTCGGGGCATGCTACAGCCCCGGAGCCGAATATGCAACCTTTTGAGAGCCTTTCCGTCTTGAGTGTTCTGGTGGGCATGGTAGCGTATGACCCATGAGCAAGATCCATGTCACGGTGGGGACAACACCCACAATCACTTGCGATACGGACACGACAGTCGCAGCGTTGATGCCAGAGACCCACGATACCAACGGCTTGCCCTTCGTTGCCGCGCTGGTGAACAACGATCTCGTCTCCCTGAGCTATCCCCTGATGGTGAATAGCGTGGTGACCTTGGTTACAGCCGCCTCCCCTCACGGCTGGCGCGTTCTGCGCCGCTCGCTCTGTTTTCTGCTGGCCAAGGCGGTTCATGACGTCTATCCGGATGCAACCTTCTCCATTGAGCACTCGTTCGGACCGGGCCTGTTCTGCAACTTCGCATTGAGCGGACGACAGGGAATAGAGGCCGCTGCCCTGGACCGAATCGAGGCGAGAATGCTTGAACTTATCGACCACAACCGCCCCATCGAACGGCGCAAAGCCAGTTTTGTTGACGCCGTACGCGAGTTCGAGGCGAACGGCATGGTGGAGAAGGTTAACTTGCTGCGCTACCGCAACCCGCCTCGTGTCGTGCTGCACTGGTGCGATGCATTCTGTGATCTCGCCCACGGACCACTGGTTCCCAGAACGGGGCTGCTCGGATGTTTTAAGCTGCTCCCCTACGCTCCGGGGTTTGTTTTGCACCTTCCCGAGCGCCATGAATTGGGAACACTCCCTCCGTTTACAGATCAGCCCCACCTCTTTCAGATTTTTCAGGAACACAAACAGTGGGGACGGATTCTTGGTGTGACGATGGCAGGAACGCTGAATCAGATCACCTACGAAGGAAAAGTTGCCAGCTTCATTCGTACCGCAGAAGCCCTGCACGAGAAGAAGCTCGGAAGAATTGCAGATCAAATCACCGAGAGCAGAGAGCAAATCCGGGTCATCCTCGTCGCTGGCCCCTCGTCGGCCGGAAAGACCACATTTGCTAAACGGCTCTCCACCCACCTACGCGTAAACGGATTGCACCCGCGCACGTTGGCAACCGACGACTATTTCGTGGGCGAGGACCGCAACCCCCTCGGCGACGATGGCAAGCCGGACTACGAGCACATCGAGGCCGTTGACCTGGCCGCATTCAACCGTGACCTTCTTGCTCTCATAGAGGGGCGACCCATTCGCGTGCGCCAGTTCGACTTCGAGACCAAGCAACCACAGATCTCCGATGACGAGATGCAGCTGCACGAGAGAGAAGTGCTCATCATCGAGGGAATTCACGGCCTGAACCCACGGCTAACGGAGATGATTCCGCAGGAACAGAAATTCAAGATCTACGTCAACGCGCTCACCCAGCTGAACCTCGACACCAACAACAGGATATCCACTACAGACAATCGGCTCATGCGGCGACTTGTCCGGGATCACCAGTTCCGCGGCCACTCGGCGCTGAACACGCTACGCATGTGGCCCATGGTTCGACGTGGCGAAAAGGCGTGGGTGTTTCCCTTCCAACAGGAAGCTGACGCCACATTCAACTCTGCGTTGGACTACGAATTGGCTGTACTCAAGCCCTTTGCAGAACCACTTCTCATGCAGATCAAGCCCTCTGATCCGGAATATGCAGAATCGCGACGGCTCACCGGCTTCCTGCTGAACTTCCTCGCTGTCCCCGAAGTCCTTGTCCCCTCTTACTCCATCCTGCGAGAGTACATTGGAGGCAGCTCCCTACACTACTAGTTCGAGGTCAGCCGAAAAAGGTCTCTGCCCTGAAAGGGGTTGATATACTAGCCTAGGGCGTTGCCCTCGTTATACCTCACATCGTACCACAGATCTGTCATCCTGAGCTTGCCGAAGGATCTCAACGCGTGTTGAGTACGTGAGATCCTTCGGCAAGCTCAGGATGACAAGCATACGTTGAGATCAGCACGATATATTGGGATACATGGCGTCACCCAAGCGTTTTCGATTCCGTCTCAAAGCTGTAGAGCATTCGGCGAAACTGGCCGGGAGTGAGCGAGATTGCCGTCTTAAGCGCCTTGGTGAAATGGCTCTGATCTGAGAACCCGCAGGCATCTGCAATGGCACTGATGGGCATCTCCGATGTGGCAAGCAGTCGCTTCGCCAGAGCAATTCTGATCTCAGCGCGCAACTCCGTAAAGGTCTTCCCGATATCCAGCGGAAGTTGGTGGGAGATGGTCGATATGCTAACCCCAACTGCCCGCGAGGCGTCCTTCAGCGTTGCCCCCTCCTGGCAATGCTGTTCCAGCCACTCGGTCACTCGGTCACTCAGCGTGCGATCCCCAGCCCCTGTCGAGCCCGCCCTGCCGAAATGCCGAAGAACGAACTCTGCAACCGATGTGCATATGGACTCTGCATCGGGGGCCCTTTCGATACGCGTCATGAAGAGCCACTCCCTCCGCATGGCATCTTCCCAAACCACACCGTCCAGCACATCCTGGCTCGTGACAACCGCAGCGAGGGTTCGCACATGAGCCCGCAGTTTCGTGAGATTCCAGTTGCTTACCAGCAGCAACTTGGCGAGATAGCGAGAGATGAACTCCTGAGCGCCCTCGCTGTCGCGGCGGTTGAGGAACGATGCCAGTTGATAGGTGTCAGACATAATGTCGGGAGCCACAACCTCAGCCTGACGCAAATCCTCATAGGCCTCGGCTATCTGGCGCTGCCGAACATAGGTGTCGTGCTGTTTCCTGAATCGACTGCTTGAGTTGAGACCAGACGAGAACGTTGCTTCGAGCAGAAAATGCCCCAACCCCCGAAGGGCGCTCGGGGCGATCTCGCGCAGAGAGCCGAGGCGCGCCAGAAAGGGGGCATTGTCGACCCGCGGGATGGCAGCGAGGCGCTGCGATACCAGTTCCTGAATTCCCGCGTCTTCCCCCTCGGCAAGAAAGCCACCAAGCGAGATGCCACCCCGATACTCGCCCGCAGGAGCAATGGCAACCGACACTGACAGCAAGCCGGCCCAACAGCGCTGAAAATGCGCCTCACCTGAGGTCAACGTCTGCATCGCCGCACTCTGGCATGCGTAGCGACAGTAAGGAGAGACGTCTTTGTGCCTGAGGCAGTATGAACAGAATGCGCAGACCTCATCGTTTACTGACGGGAGGGAAGCGTCTGGCGAATGGTAGACCGCTCCCTGCCCGGCAACATTGCCTATGCTCTCCATCACACTGCGGACTTCGGCTATCAAATTCTTATCATTCATGGCTGCATACTTATACCAAACTGATGCGTATATTTACAATCTCTATGATGACGGCTCACATATGATAATTCCAGAGATAGACAAGAAGGGGAGCGAGTAATATGCAGCACCCTATTGATAACTTAGAGAGGTTACAGAGCGACGATCCCAATCACGGGCTTTATCTTGCGCTTCTTGGTTTCAAGACGCAGTATCCCAACCCCAAGGACCTTTGGCTGTGAGCCACGGAGGAATATAGGCATGAAACTCGATCCCACAAAACTGAAGGACTGGCAGATTGCTGAGGCGGCAGAAGCCTCCATGAAACCGCTTGGCGCTTTGGCGGAAGATGCAGGCATGCAGGCAGATGAGCTGATTCCCATGGGACGGCAGCTCGGAAAAGTTGACTACATGCGCGTCCTGCAACGACTAGGCGACCGCCCCGCCGGCAAGTACATTGATGTGACCGCCATTACGCCCACCCCACTTGGCGAGGGGAAAACCACAACGACAATGGGGCTGGTCGAAGGCCTTGGACGACTCGGAAAGAAAGTGATCGGAGCAATCCGCCAGCCCAGCGGTGGACCCACGTTCAACATCAAGGGATCAGCAGCCGGTGGTGGACTTGCCCAGTGCATCCCGCTCGCGCCTTTCTCGCTCGGGCTGACTGGTGATATCAACGCCATCACGAATGCCCATAACCTTGCGATGGTGGCCTTGACTGCTCGCATGCAGCATGAGTTCAACTATGACGATGCTCGCCTCGCCAAAAGCAAATTGAATCGGCTGGATATTGATCCAAATGCCGTCCAGATGAAGTGGATCATGGACTTCTGTGCTCAGTCCCTGCGCAACATCACCATCGGTAAGGGCGGCAAGATGGATGGATTCGAAATGGAGTCCGGATTTGCGATCGCAGTGGCGAGCGAAATCATGGCAATCCTAGCCGTCACAACCGGTCTGAAGGACATGCGCGAGCGGATTTCCAAAATCGTGGTAGCGTATGACAAACAGGGAAACGAAGTCACCACGGCAGACCTTGAAGTGGATGGAGCCATGACCGCGTGGATGGTGGATGCGCTGAACCCAACGCTACTACAGACCGTCGAAGGGCAGCCTATTCTCGTTCACGCCGGGCCTTTCGCGAATATCGCAATTGGCCAGAACTCGATTATTGCGGATCTCGTTGGAACCAAACTCGCTGACTATCACGTCACAGAGAGTGGTTTCGGGGCCGATATCGGATTCGAAAAATTCTGGAACCTCAAGTGCCGGGAATCAGGCCTTAAGCCTGACGCGGTCGTCATCGTTGCCACCGTACGCGCGCTCAAGATGCACGGCGGCGGCCCCGCCGTGAAACCGGGCGCACCGCTGGCTGCCGCCTACGTCGAGGAGAACGTCGAACTCGTCGAACTCGGCTGCTCAAACCTGATTGCCCATATCGAAACGGTTCTCAAATCAGGAGTACGCCCCGTCGTCTGCGTCAACAGCTTCTTCACCGACACGCCGGCAGAGATCGCCTGCATCCGACGCATTGCAGAAGCACACGGTGCCCGCTGTGCGGTTTCAGATCACTGGCTCAAGGGTGGCGAGGGCGCCGAAGAGCTGGCCAACGTCGTCATCGAAGCCTGCGAAGATAAGAGCAACTTCGAATTTCTTTATGACTACAACATGCCACTGCGCGGGCGTATCGACGTGATTGCCAAAGAGGTTTATGGCGCTGATGGCGTCACCTACTCCGATGTCGCGCTGAAAAAGGCCAAGTCCATTGAGGCCGATCCTGAAGCCGGGTCGCTGGGAACCTGCATGGTGAAGACGCACCTCAGCCTCTCGCACGATCCAGAGCTCAAAGGGCGCCCGAAGGGCTGGGAGCTTCCTGTGCGCGACATCCTCATATACCGGGGAGCTGGTTTTGTGGTTCCCGTCGCGGGAGCCATCAAGCTCATGCCGGGAACCGCCTCCAACCCCGCCTATCGTGGCATAGATGTGGACGTCAACACCGGCAAGGTATCAGGACTATTCTAGGGGAGGTGCGCCCCATTCGGGGCTATTCGCAACACGCTGGACGGACGGTGCCCAACCAGTATAACCTGCAACACTTAACGAACAACGCGGCGGCCAGCAACACGTGCGGCACCGCAAAGAGGACGAAATCATGGCAGCAACGATTATTGATGGAAAACAGGTCGCCGCAGATATGCGTGCAGAACTCAAAACAGAAGTCACGCGCCTTGCCGCTGACGGTATCGTCCCCGGGCTGGGCGTCATTCTTGTCGGCGAAGACCCCGCATCCCAATCCTACGTAAGCGCCAAGGAGAAGGCCTGCGAGGAGGCGGGAATCTACTCTGATGACAACCGACTGCCTGCTGACACCACACAGGAGCAGCTAGTGGCACTCGTCGAGCAGATGAACAACGACCCGAAGATCCACGGGATTCTCGTGCAGCTTCCGCTGCCGAAGCACATTGACGAATCTGCCGTCATCGGCACCATCCGCCCCGAAAAGGATGTCGACGGCTTCACACCCGGCAACGTCGGCCGACTCGTTATCGGAGAAGCGTGCTTCCTGCCCTGTACGCCGCACGGCGTCGTGCAGCTTCTCGCCCGCAGCGGCGTTGAAATTTCCGGATCACACGTTGTCGTCGTGGGACGCAGCAATATCGTCGGCAAGCCGATTGCCAACATGCTCCTGCAGAAGAAGGAAAACGCGAATGCCACCGTCACGATTTGTCACACCGGCACAAAGGACATGGCATCCTTTACCCGCCAAGCCGATATCCTCATCGTAGCAGCCGGATGGCCGAACACGGTGACGCCTGACATGGTCAAAGAGGGGGTGGCCGTCATTGACGTCGGTGTAAATCGCGTTGAGGATGCCAGCCGTAAGCGCGGCTACCGACTCGTTGGCGATGTTGATTTCGAAGGGCTCAAAGAGAAGGCATCGGTCATCACACCCGTTCCCGGCGGCGTAGGCCCCATGACCATCACCATGCTCATGGTCAACACCGTGGAGTCCGCCAAGCGGCACGCCGGCGTGGCATAGGGTCAACGCACTTGCTTTCCCTCGCCCCCGCTTCGGCGGGGTTTCGGTCCTCTACTCTTGGCGCTCGATACGCTCAAGCCCAAGAACCACGTTGCCCACGCCCGGCCGTGTGTCTGAGGCATGGATCGTGCAAGCGCTGAGGCGGAGTGGCGGTCGTAGAGACTCGGCTTCACGAGCAAAGGGCACAACCGTCTCAAGCGGTACATCCTTCAGGCTGATTTCAATCCTGTTGACAGCATACCCCTCACCACAGGAATCGGCGCGCTGCCGAACCTCTTCGATCCGCTCGGCCCCGAAAGCCCGCTCGGCGAGAGCCTGTGGATCAGCCAACGCGTCACCCGGCAGAGCGTTGAATGGAACCAGCAGCGCATCAAGCGCAGCAAACTCTTGAGCCAACGCATCAAGATCCTCGGCCGCCTCAATCGCCTTGGTCAGTCTCCGCTCGGCCTCAGGAAAGCGCAAGAGGGTCGATGCCGAAAGCACAATTCCTGATATAAACAGGACGCAGGCCAACAGTGACAGCACCGAAGAGAGTGGGCTCCTATTCATGGAACACCTCCCGCACTGCACTCACAACGAACGCGAACCGCTCCCCGTCCTCAGCGTTATCCCCAAGGGTCACCTTCGCCTCGTAACCGGCCATCGAGAAGGCCTCACGCAGCAGCGTCTCGGTCGCTCCGGAGGGGGCAGAGCCCCGAATCTGAAGCCCCTCATCGGTCAGCGCAAAATGCTCAATATGCACATCAAACTCACCGATGCCAGAGAGTGCCTCGGTCAGATCTGCAAGAAGGGAGGGTTTGAAGGCGGCTGCGATTGGCTCTCGCTGCAATGTGCGGGCGGCCAGTTCTCTTTCGGCGGTCAGAAAGGCATGCGCGCCCTTCTGCCCCACCGCATATCCCATCATCCCATTCAACCGGGCAGAGAACTGGGTGGCCAGGGCCCTCTGCCGGGATGCAATCGCGTACCCCCACAGAGAGGGCACGATGCAGAGAAGCACTCCTGCCACGAGCAGGACCATCGCACTCCTCAGCCGTGTTCCATCTGTTCGAGCCTTCGCACCTGCATGCGCCAATGCACCAGAACGGATATTGCCGCGCAGGGGGCCCGGCAAAAGAGCGCGAGTGGCCAGAGCCCGTGCAAGAAACGACTCCGGCTCATCGACCGTGATCGAACGTCCAGGCCAACGCTGCTCCACATCGTTCCGAAATTCCAGTATGGGTCCCGGGGCATCCACATCGCGGCCACCCCAGATCCACTCCATCGACAGCGGTTGGTCGCTTCCTCGCGTCTGCGCCCGAATGAAACGGCCGAGAGCCAAAACATTTCCCGCCTGTACCCGGTGCGCGCTCCAGAAGTGCGGGCCACGCCCTATGACCATGAAACCCGTCTGCCCCCGCATGAAAACGATTGCCCTGACAGGGCTACCCTCACGCGCCGCCGGGGGAATCTCGCGTAGCGCCTGCGTCCAGAGCGCAACACCCTCACAATCCAGAACGTGAGGATCAATGCCTTCGTCTGCAAGCGCGGCAAGGCGGGCCTCAACATCAACGGACCGTGCAACGAGGGACAACGCCGACACGCCTGGCGTCGGCTTGACCAACGCCTCTCCGCCTTTCAACGCGGCGCTATCACCTGCAACAGAAAATGGAAGCGCTTCGGCGGGAAGCTGTAGCGGCTCCGTGAAACAGGAGCAGCATTCCTCCAAGGGAAACGGAAGTTGAATGTCCAACAGTGAGGGAAAGACGCGGAGCGCTTTTGAAGTAGAAGAGAACGGCACACGGACCCAAGTGGCAAGCCCTATGCCCGTTGGCATACTGCAGGCAACCGATACCCCTCGCGCAACCGCAGCAGCCAACTCGTCGCGGTCAAACGGTACAGCCTTCCAGGTGATGCGCTGGCCGGACCGCTCCCCGCGGACCATGCATCGCTCCGAGCCAGCGGCGTCAATGCCGTAGC
>JABGOW010000180.1 GCA_018645275.1 Verrucomicrobiota bacterium | reverse complement strand
CCCGATCTATCATGAGGGCAAGTATCACCTGTTCTATCAGTATGACCCGATTGTCGATGGCATGCGCAGCAAGCGTTGCTGGGGTCATGCGGTCAGCGAAGACCTCGTCCATTGGGAAGACTGGCCGGTCGCTATTTGGCCGGACTCAAAACACGACAAGGCTGGCGTCTTTTCCGGAAACACCTTTATACACAAGGGCCGGATTACCGCGCTTTATACCGGTAACGTCGTCCGCGGTCACAAGGAAACCTACGGCATGCTGGCCTGGAGCGAGGACGGCGGCGTGACGTTCAGGAAGAAAATGGTAATGGATGACCTACAGCGCCCGAATCGCCACTCGCCTGTGCACTGGGACACGCAGGTATGGAAAGAAGGCGATACCTGGTGTCAGCTTATCGGCGGCACAACTAAAGGCAAGAAGCAGGGCGCGGCCTGGCTCTGGAAGTCACCGGATCTGGAAAACTGGAAACTGCAGCGGAACATTGCGCCGGCTGTCAAACACGGTCGCGGCTTTTGGGAACTGCCCTATCTGCTTCCGCTGAATGGGCGTTATGTGCTAATGGTCGGTGCCGGCAACCCTTATTGGATTGGGGATTATGACGCGAAGCGCATGGAGTTCACACCTCAGACACCCACTCGCTCCGTGGATACGGGGCACTACTACTCGTTCAATCCGCACATGGTCGATGACAAAGGGCCGAACGGATCTGAACGCCGCATCATGCATGGCTGGGCCCGAATCGGCAAGCCGCCGAAGACCCAAGGCGTCCCATACTGGGAGCAGGCGCATTCCATTCCCCGCATTGTTTCAATTAAGAACGATCGGCTCTGGCAGGAACCGATTCCCGAATTGCAGTCCCTGCGCTATGACCGACAGTCTCTTGGCAAGCAGGTCCTCTCGGCCGATAAGCCCGTACAGCTCTCATCGGTGCAGGGCGATGCATTGGAGATCGTCGCTACCTTTGACAGGGGCTCGGCCAAGCGCTGCGGTTTGATCGTTCGTGCCAACGATGAGGCCGAGGGCACAAAGGTCTGGGTAGGCGCAGACAACACGTTCGGTATCGGAAAATGCCCAAACACGCATTTCCTCAAGCGAGACGATCCGGTGGTATTGCATATCTTTGTTGATCGTGGCGTGCTCGAGGTCTATTGCGATGGCGTAGCCGTGACACACAAGTGCTTTGCATCAGAAGATAACATCAGTGTATTTGCCTTCGCCGAAGGCGGAGATGCCACGCTGACTGACTTGGAAGCCTGGAAGATGAAATCGATGTGGGAATGAGAAAATGATTAAGACTATTTTAGCAGCAGGAATGTTGATGGCGAGTGCGGTGGCGATGGCTTCCCAAAAGCCGAATGTGTTGTTCATCGCGATTGATGACATGAACGACTGGACGACCCTGTTTGATAAGAACAACCCGATCCAGACCCCGAATCTGGAGAGGCTCGCGGCGAGAGGCGCTTTTTTTAAACGGGCATACTGCGTTGTTCCAGCCTGTGTGCCTTCGCGTACTGCAATTTTAAGCGGTAAGTCTCCCATCAATACCCACTGCTATTATAATGGACATTCACGAAAAGTCTGGCGGCATGGCTCTGTCGTCTCTCTGAGCCAGCAATTCCGCCGCAACGGATATGTCGCCAAAGGTGCAGGAAAAATATTCGGTGACCATGGGCAACACAAAGGAGATGACCCGAGAGGAACCAAGCATAGTTGGGATGATTTTCAGCCCATGTTCCTGAGTAAATCCAAACACCTTAACGGCTACATCGCTGAAAAGGGCAAAAAACAACCATTGGCAGACTATTGGTTTGACTGGGGCATGGTGGATTCTATCAAACAGATGGGTGATGAAAGAGTCATCGAATATGTAAAAAAGCAATACAAGCAAGCCCATGATAAGCCGTTGTTCATGGCTGCTGGTATTTTTACGCCTCATCTTCCTTTCTATGCGCCACCGGAAAATTTCAAGCCGTATCCTCTTAATAACGTAAGAATGCCGCTTATGCCGGAAGACGACATGAACGACGTTCCTCCAATGGGAATACAGATGGCGAAAAAAGAACATTTCATCTATGAAAACGTCATCAAATACAAAGCCCCTGATCCACGCAGTCACGAACGCATGGTTCAATCGTATCAGGCTTCGGCGGATTATTCCGACAAAGTGGTCGGGCGAATTCTTGACGAACTGGATGCATCAGGGCGGACGGACAATACCATCATCGTTCTCTGGTCTGACCACGGTTACCATCTGGGCGATAAAACCAGTTGCGTAAAGTTTACCCTCTGGGAGAAAGCGAACCGTGTCCCTTTTATTGTAGTCGCTCCCGGAGTGACGAAACCGGGCTCAGTCATCGATCAGCCGGTCAGCCTGCTGGATATCTATCCGACGCTGATGGAGTTGGCCGGACAGGAACCGCGTGACGACTTGGATGGGAACAGTTTAGTGCCGCTGCTGAAAGATCCCGATTCGGAAAAGGAGTGGGAACCCGCCCTGATGACTCAGGGGAGAGGCAACCACGCCATCCGTACAAAAGAGTACCGCTACATCCGCTATCACGATAAAACCGAAGAGCTCTACGCAGATGATGATCCGTGGAATCACACCAACCTCGCGGCCAAGCCCGAATATGCCGACGTTCTGGCCCGGCACCGAGCCCACCTTCCGAAGACCGAAGCCCCCGGAATCTCGGCCAAACACCAGACCTTGGATTACAAGGCCAGCAAGCAGCCAAACAAGAAATAACGACGAAGTAAGAAGAATTCTAAATGATTAAACAAAAATCACTACGTATATGTATTAGAGCGCTCGCTGCAGGAACACTCTTGGTAACGATGCCCTCATGGGCTGGAGCCGAGCTGCACCACGATGCTGCCGCTCTTGAGCGTGCGAGAGCGGGGGTGGAGCGTGAGATGGCAGTAGCCGCCACTGACCCTCATCGCCCGGTCTATCACTTCCTTCCGGAAGCGCGGTGGATCAATGATCCCAACGGTGCTTTTTACGCGGATGGCTGGTACCATGTGTTCTACCAGCACAATCCCTATGGCAATAAGTGGGATCATATCCACTGGGGGCATGCACGCAGCCGGGATAATGTAACCTGGGAACGTCTCCCCATTGCTATTTGGCCCTCTGTTGAGAAGGGAGAAGATCACTGTTATTCGGGATGTGCGGTCAGGGATGGCAATGGTGAACTACAGATGTGGTACACCTCGGTTTCAAAACCACGACCCAAGGACAAGGGTAAAGGGAAACTGGCCTGGGTGTTCAACGGACAGGTCATGCTGAAACCGATGGACAAGGATTATATCAAATGGGGTAAAACAACGGCCGATCCCGTTAATGCCCCGACACTGCCCAACAATATCGACGGCTATGGCTGGAATGAGTATATCCGTGACCCTGCGTTCTTCAATGCCGGTGGCCGTACCTTTATGCTGCTGGGCATCACGGGTGAAACTGCCCCCATCTACGAGGCTGCAAACAAGGAACTAACCCAGTGGAACTACCGGGGCAATATGTGCGATACCGCATGGGACTGTCCTCAAATGATACCCGTTGGCGAAAAGTGGATCTATGTATGGAGCAAAGGTGTTTCACCGCACTACGAGGTGGGGAGCTTTGATCCTGAGTCCGCACGGTTCACACGGGAGAAGACAGGGAGGCTGGATCAGGCTAAGAACTACCACACGATCAGCTTTTCGACTGATGATAAAGGCCAGCACACAACCTATTCATGGATTACCGGCACAAAAGGCAAAGGATGGAACAACTGCTTTGCTATACCTCGAGTGATCACACTGGGTGCGGACGGTCATCCGGTACAGAGACCTGTTGAGGCGATCCGTAAACTACGTGGTGAAAAGGAGCGTGTCGTTGGCCTCACCGGCTCGAAGGTTCTTAACACCCGCAGCGATACGGTTGAAATACAAGCGGCCTTCGAACAGATTGATCAAGGCAGATGTGGTCTGCATCTTCGCCGCTCGAATGATGGCAAACGAAAACTCACGATTGCCTATGAGAATGGCATGCTTGATGTGTTCGGCACCAAGGTGAAGGTCGCTCCCGAAGGCGATCGTAATACACTCTCGCTCCGAGTATTCCTCGATAAATCCATCATGGAGGTTTTTATCAACGGCGGCAAAAAAACAGTTGTCCGTGTGTTGTATCCTCCATTGGAAGACCAGGGAATCGAGGTGTTCACAGCCGGCCGGGCCGATGTTGAACTTTGGCAGATGAAGCCGATTTGGTAGAAGTTGTATGAAGGGGATGAAAAGGGAAATCGGTTGACGAGAACGGCGACGAGATCGGGCCACGAGTAGAGAGTCCCTCAATCGTCCACCATTCTCGCGTGCCGAGGCGTAGCGCGTAGCGCGAAGACTGGTCGCCGCTATCGTTCACCGAAATGAGCGGGAAACGGGGGAGAAGGTTGCGAGATCGCTACCCCGCTAAAAAGACAAGCTTTAAACAAGAAACGATACTGTCAAAAGTGATGGTACATACACATCAGGAAAGAAACCGATGAAACAGTCCACACTCCAACGACCATTTGCCATAAACCTTGTCGCAAAAGCGACCCTCTTTGCGTTGACTGCTCTTTGCATGCTGAAGCCCGCCATGGCAGATGAGAGCAAGCAGTTTGATAATTTCGACTCATACGCGGGGACAGGGTATGATCAGCCTTACAGGCCTCTCTTTCACTTCACCTCATTAAGAAACTGGATCAACGATCCAAACGGCCTGCTCTACTACGATGGCGAATACCATCTTTTCTTCCAGCACAACCCCCTTGGGCAGGTCTGGGGCAATATGACCTGGGCCCATGCCGTCAGCACGGATCTTGTCCGCTGGAAGCAGCTGCCTCACGCCATCCTACCTTACGGCAACGGCTACATCTTCTCTGGCACGGGAGTGGTGGATCACAATAACTCGCTCGGTCTTCAGGAAGGTGACACCAAGACGCTGGCACTGATGTATTCCTACGCGGTGGATTCCCGCGCGCGTTTCGGGGTATTCACGCCGCCGAAGGAGACGGAATATTACCAGGGCATGGCCTACAGCACCGACCGTGGCCGAACATTCAAACTTCTCAACGACGGCGGACCGGTCATTCCCTTCCAGGGGCGGGACGTGGATCCCAAGGGAACCGAGCGTGATCCGAAACTTTTCTGGCATCCGGCTCCGTCCAAGACTTCCGGCGTCGCCGAGGCTATGCCGGGACAAGCCGCCGGGACAAGCGAAGCCAGTGGGAAGTGGATCACGGTCCTCTGGCTGGGTGAGACAAGCAAAGGGCGGATCCGTATCTTCTCTTCCACCGATCTCAGGAACTGGAAGTTCGAAAGCGATATCGTTCGGCGATGGGCAGGTGAGTGTTTCGAACTATTCGAGCTTCCAGTGCTGGATAAGGATGGAAATCTACCAGAGGGTGACAAGCTTCAGAAAAAGTGGGTGATCTTTGATGGAAACCTGGATTACGAGGTGGGCTCGTTTGACGGCAATGCCTTTAAAACTGAGCAGGCAAAACGTAACCACAAGCTGGGGCAATGGAATGCCGCGCAGACCTTCAATAACATGCCGGGTGATCGCCGGGTCATCATCGGTTGGCTGACCGGGAGTCAGTTTCCGAACAAGGGCATGCCTTTTGCTCAGCAGCTTTCTTTCCCTGCCGAGCTATCCATTCGGGACACCGGTAATGGGATACAGATGTACCGCTGGCCCATTGATGAGATCAAATCCCTTTATGGAAAGACTTGGAAGCTTCCCGCAGGCATTCGCCCGGCCGAGGCGAATAAAAAGCTGAAGGATATCAGCCTCGAGGCTATGGATCTCTCATTGGAGTTCAAGCCGGATGAGGTCGAGGACATGGTTTTGAAGATCAGGGGAAGTACCCTCCGATATCACGCAGCGACAAGACAGCTTGAGGTGAGCGGTAAGCCTCAGTCAATACGGCGTAGCGGGCGAAAGGTTGTGAGAAAGGATGTGATGAAAGATGCGGTCAACGAAGACGGAACGGTGAAGCTCCGCATCCTGGTGGACCGCGGCTCGATCGAGATCTTTTTAAATGAAGGTGTTACAGTGCTGACTCATTCGATCATCCATGAACTGGATGACACAAAGACCTTATTCGAAGGCGGCGACAAGGCTGTTATTAAATCGATGGAAATCAATGAGGTCACGAGTTCGTGGAAATAGAGTTGATGAAAACAAAAACAATCGCGTGGGCCTTCTGTTTGGTTCTGACCGGACTCGCATGCAATCTTCAGGCTGAAGATCGGGTCTTGCTCGACTTCAACATGAAGACAGCGCCGCCCGCGGACTGGGCGGTGGAAGGCTATGCATTCGGTACACGCAACCCGGTCCCGAATGAGCGCCAGAAACAGGCAATCGCCACGCTAGGCCAACGCTATGTAAAGCAGGGGCGCATCACCTCGCCCGAGTTCACCATCGAATCCGACTACCTGAAGGTCAACTGTGGTGGGACGTATCATCCAACGGAAATGGCCGTTGTGTTGATGGTGGACGGCAAGGACGTGCGTTCCTGCTCGCCTGAACCGGGCTACGGCTTCCTCGGCGCTAAGCTGCCGTCGGCCCGGTTCTTCAGACAACCTGACCCGGCCGTCTATTTCTTCGATGTGCGCAAGTTGCGCGGCAAGCAGGCCGTGCTGGAAGTGCGCGACCAACATTACGACGGTGTATTTTTTGACGTAAAGATCACCGCGACGGATCGGAAGCCAACCAAGAAACAGAAAATGACCACCCAGGCAGTTAACTGGGTGGAGGATCATTTTGAAACCAAGATTAAAGGGGAAACCCTGCTGGTACCGGTAGGTCCATTGGCGGGCACGCCGTTACAGATGGTTACGGTTGAGATTGAAGGAGAAGAAAAACTCTCCGTCCATCTTCCGGTTGCCTTTGGTGACATCAAGACCGCAGGATACGAGGCTATTTACGACCTGACTCACTACCAGGGAAAGCAGCTCAAGGTTTCATACCACCGCTTCGGCAAGAGCGGACCCGCGATGTTCCTGATGCAACGCGATATTCCCGGACGGGAGGTGTCCGACCAAAAGCCGGCCTTCCATATCTACAACCGGATCGGAATGCTCAATGACCCCAACGGCCTGGTCTACCACAACGACGAGTGGCATCTCTTCCACCAATTCAATTACAACGTCTCGCACCTCGACTGGAAACACTATGTGAGCAAGGACTTGATGCACTGGGAGGAACGGCCCATTGCGATATTCCATGATGCGCTCGGATCCATGCATTCTGGGTCCGCAGCGGTTGACGTGTTTAATACATCCGGCTGGGGAGCGGACAATAATCCGCCGCTGGTCCTCGCGTATACGGCATCAGCCGGAAACGGCGTAAGCGCAAAGATTCAGACCCAGTGCCTCGCCTACAGCACGGATGCCGGGCGCAACTTCGTCAAGTACGAGAACAACCCGGTCCTGGGACATGAGCAGCGGTTCATCAAGAATCGCCCCGGTGATCCAAATGCCCGTGACCCGAAGATTTTCTGGTTCTCGCCCACCCAAGGTCGCGATGCGCATGCAAAAGACGGATACTGGGTCATGGTGCTCTTTGAGCAGAGGGGACATACAATCTACACGTCCCCTGATCTCAAGGCGTGGACCAAGACGGGTGCGATTAATGGCTTCCACGAGTGTCCGGAGCTGTTCCCGCTTGCTGTGGATGGCGATCCTGAGACTGTGAAGTGGATCATGTACGGGGCCAAGGGCCGCTACCATATCGGCGCCTTCGACGGAAAAGCATATAAGCCAGAGACCAAAAGGCAGACCCCTATGTTCTATGGCGACAAGTGCTACGCATCCCAGACCTTCAATAACACGGAGAAAGGCCCGGGCGGTCAGCCGCGGCGCATCCAGACCTCTTGGCAGGGGGGCCGATTCGGCCAGCTCTCTTTTCCGGTTGAGTTGAGCCTGAAAACGACTCCGCTCGGACTGCGCGTTTGTATGCTTCCAGTTAAGGAGATTGAGAACCTGTATCAGCACAGCGAAAACTTCGATGGTCTGGTTCTGGAACCAGGCGCTGCCGATCCACTCGAAAAGATGAAAGGCGGGCTCTACGACATCGAACTCGAAGTCGACCTTTCCATGGCCAAACAGTTGATCCTGAACATCCGGGGGAATCGGTTGGTCATTGATTCCTCCAAGGACGGACTGTCACTGGCAAAAACGATGAAGATTCCTGGAACCCGAAAGCTCGTGCTACGGGTTGTGGTGGACAACACCTCACAGGATATCCACTTCGGTGACCATGGGCTTTTCTATTCACCTCGTATGATCAAGCCCAGCGATGACAAGTCGCTCAGTCTGGAAGTCATGGGGGGCAAAGCACGGATCAGCAAATGTCGGATCCACGAGTTGACGTCCATTTGGAAGTCCATCTGATGAAATTACTGTTGCAGACAATCGCCTTGCTGATGCTGGTGATGAGCGCATCTGCGGCTGACGTAGAGCCCGGCAAGCCTCCCAATATTCTTCTGATTCTTGTCGACGACATGGGGTATTCTGACCTGGGATGTTATGGCGGAGAGATCCATACCCCGGTCATCGATGGTTTGGCCGCAAACGGATTGCGCTACTCACAGTTCTACAACAGTGCCCGTTGCGTGCCGTCACGGGCGGCGATCCTCTCCGGTTATTACGCGCAGCAGATTAACCGCGATTCTGTTCTTGAGTTAAAGGGAAACCGTGCGCGCCCGAAGTGGGCACCGTTGTTGCCGAAATATCTAAGACGAGCTGGATACCGCTCTTATCACTCCGGCAAGTGGCATATCGACGGTAAACCCATGGGGAATGGCTTCGATCGTACCTTGGATCTTATTGAGCGCCATTCCTTCTTCGAATGCAAAGACCTTTTCACTAGCGTCCCATTGACCAATATCAAAACTTTATAGTGGCCGCCTGGCTGGCT
>JABGOW010000001.1 GCA_018645275.1 Verrucomicrobiota bacterium | reverse complement strand
TTCTTCGATCCTGAGCTGTTTCTGGATTACATGCGGTACTTCGTTCTGTGTGAAGACGATGGCGACTCGCTGATCAAAAAGATCGCCTGATACCATCAGTTCCACGGAGTCCGCGAAGTCGTCCGCGTCACCACGATCGCGTCTGCCGATTCTGACGCTCCCATCGTCCGAGAACGCCGAGCCACTTACGGGACCGAGTTGCAACCGGGCTCGCGAAAGGCGGGCGTGTTCTGGCATACGCAGGGCAGCGGCAAGAGCATTTCCATGTGCTGCTACGCGGACAACCTGCTGCAACAACCGGCGATGAAGGTACGTGATTACCGCGTCGATTGGTCTTTTCGAAAACGGCCTTAGAGTTTAATGTTCGTCCGCTATGGACACCATGGATGGAACAACTGGCTGCGAGGGGTGTCGCGAACGGAATCGCGAGATTGAGCAGGTGCGCGGTGAGGTCGAGAGACTGCGGCAGCAATTGGAGCAACTGCAGAAACAATTCGAACAACAGCAGCAAACGACCGAAGCCCAACAGCGGGCCGGCAACCGTCAGGCGGCGAAGTTCCGGCGCCGCAAACACGTTGAGAATCCTCAGAGCCCCGGACGTAAGAAGGGAACAGCCGCGACTCATCGCAAGACGCCCATGAAGGTCGACCGTGAAGTCGATGTACCGGTTGGACTGTGTTCGGAGTGCGACCTCCCGGCGGTTGATAACGTTTATCACCAGCAGTTCCAAACGGACATTCCCCCTGTGGAGCCTGTGACGACTCAGTTCAACGTTCCTGTGGGGAACTGTGCTCGCTGCGGTGCCCGCATTCAGGGACGTCATCCCGATCAGACGTCGGATGCGTTGGGAGCGGCCGCCAATCAACTGGGACCACGAGCGCACGCTCGTGGTTTTCAATTGAAACATGATTTCGGTATGTCAGTCGCCAAGGTGAGCCGGTTTCTTCTCGACAACTTCCGCCTGTCGTGTGCTGCCAGTACTTTCATCCGTTCGGCCCAACGTTTTGTCCACAAAGCGGAACCGAGTTACGACGGTCTGCTGGACTTGTTGCGTGGCGAACACGTTGTGCACGCCGACGAAACGGGCTGGCGCATCGGCCGGGTCAACGCTTGGCTGTGGGTTTTCAGTTCTCCTGATGTGACGATCTATCGCATCGACCGCAGCCGTGGGCATGAGGTTCCGCAGATGATTCTCGGGACCGATTTCGAAGGTGTATTGATCAGCGATGGAGCGGCGACGTACGATCCTTTGCCCTACCTTTCAGGGCGCTGCGTGGGCCACATTTTGGCACGCATCAGTAAACTCAAAGAGGCCCGTCCCGAGCCGAGTCATCTGGAATTCGATTGGCTCTCAGAAATTCTGCAGGACGCCATGCATTTGGGGAGTCGTCGGTTCGAATTGACGCCGACTGGCTACGGCCGACTCCTAAGAAAAGCCGAGCGCAACCTGGATCAGTGGATCGATAGCAACGAATTCCATGAGGATGCGGACATCCGGCGATTGGCAAAACATCTGAAACAACACCGCCACGAGTGGTTTATGTTT
>JABGOW010000261.1 GCA_018645275.1 Verrucomicrobiota bacterium | reverse complement strand
CTGCTCGGTCCTTCCCGATCTGGCGCCTGGCGGCATGCAAGCGCTTGGACCGGCCGTGCACCTGGCCACCCTGGAGGGGCTACTGCCCTATCGTGACCAGCTCCGACGCGACATCGTGTTTATCAGTTTTGGCGGACAGGTGATGAGTCATGACGGCAAGATGAACCTTGCGCGTGTGCTAGGGGGCAACAGCGGGGCCCAGACCGAGAACCGTAACCCGGTGCTTATGGCGTTGGGAATGGATGAGACCTCCGACGAGGAAAGCGACATCGCCAGCCCGATGAAGAAGTATATCGAGGCACAGATCGGTGAGAATGAGGCGGCGTTGGCCAAGTTGGAGAGCATAGCCGGAATCCTCGGACATAAGCAGAATCAAGCATCTGTTGGAGACGTAGGGCTCCCCGGAGACATCTTTGAAACGCCGGAACGGGTCAGCGAAGCTGTGGCGACGCTCGATGACGAAGCTCGTGTTCTATTCGACGAGCAGATCCTCTACGTGCTTAACGAACTGATCCTGGAGCAATCCGAGCCGGCGCTGCAAACGAAGATCAAGTTCGAGAAGCGTAAGGACGGCAGCGTCGAGAGCCCAGAGTTCAAGGCCTACCAGGTCGCCAAGCGGAAGTATGAGCAGGCCATGTCGGTGGCTGGACTGAGTCTCGCTCAGGCGATTGCCACTAAGCAGGACTACTTGGATGCGTACAACGTGGCGGAGCGCTGGCACGCCCGGTTCAAGGAGTTGCGGCAATACCATGAGCTGAAACAGAAACGGTATGCCCAGGATGTGGCGCTGATCGATCTATTGGCCCCCTATCGCGAGAAAGTATTCGTTCACCCTTACCTGGCACCCGCTTCACAGGAGGGCTCAGCGACGGCGGAAGAGCTGACGTTCCTCGCTGGATCAGAGGGTGACACGCAACCCAAGTCCTTCAATGAGCTCACGATCTGGGCCCTCCAGAAATCCGCGCTCGATGAGCAGCAGATCAAGGTGCCTACCTACCAGAAGTACCAC
This sequence comes from Verrucomicrobiota bacterium, assembly GCA_018645275.1. Lineage (GTDB taxonomy): Bacteria > Verrucomicrobiota > Kiritimatiellia > UBA8416 > UBA8416 > JABGOW01. The sequence goes on along the minus strand of JABGOW010000261.1, from coordinate 7,978 downwards.
GAACGCGACACCGGTCCCCATGTTCGCGGGGCGCCGGCACATTTCATCTATATCATGGGCGAGACGGCGGGATATTCGTTCTACGCGCCGATCAGCCGGAACCGCGGAGCCTCCTATCTCAAATACGCCTATCCCGTTGTACTGCCGTTCATGACCGACACCGACAGTCTGCGCTATTCCCTGCAGTTGACCAGCGAAGTGGTGCTGACGCTGGCCATGGGGACCGGCGCGGGCAAGTTTGCGGGACGTCTGGCCGTGTTTGGCACCGATTCGGCCAATGTCAACTTCGGTGGCAAGGTCCTGGTGTCCAACGTGGGTCAATCCATGGTTCCCAACTTCCCGCTCAGTGGCGCGCTGCTGTCGGGCGCGCGTAGCCCCCGAACCCCGCTTCAGGCTGGCTACACGGAGCACCCCTTCTACGTTGCCGATCCCTACGGCGGTTATGATGTGCCTTACCACCTGTTCTGGTTTGCCGACGGGTTCGGGGGCTACTCGCCACTGGCCGTGGGTTACGGCGAGGATGGTGTGATCAATTTCATGAAGGACGAGGGCGCCTCGGGGCAGCGACTGTTCAAGTCCACCGGTATCAGCACCTGGGTCGTCGATATCATCCGCAACGTGACCATCGTGGTATTCCGCGCCGCGCCAGTGACCGTCCTCGATCTATTGAATCCGCAGACGATGCGGGAGTACACGGGTGTCGAGTTCATTGACAAGCATGGCCTAGCAGCCATGGACAAGACCTGCCGCTTTCCGTTGGCCGGCGTATCGACAGAGGGCATTCAGACGACGTTTGTCCCACCGGAGGAGCTGTTCTTCATCAAGCTGCTGTCGGGCACCGCGGACAATGAGTTCGCCAACGAAACCCGTGCTTTCATGCTCAACATCAGTGACGACTTCGAGCCCGATCCGGATCGTGAGATTGACGGTGCCGGTTACCTCGCCCAGGAGAGCGCCCTGATCTACCGGGTTCCGTTCGATACAGCGCGTTCGATGTCGTTCCTGAACGGCAAGCGCCTGGCCCTGCAGAAGCGCCACCACATGTCGGACGAACGCACCGAGGCCTATCACGAGAAAAGTCTCGGGCTCACGGCGGAGAGCGAGTCGGGCAAACTCCCGCTGGCCGAGGCGGCCCGGAAGTCGCGCGAATCAATCACCTACTCCACGCTGAATCATCCCGTCCTGCGCGAGTCGATCTTCGAGGCTGTGTTGGGTATTCTCTGGTATCTGGGCCTGCTGGTTCCATTTGTATTCTTCTTCGAGAAGTTGGTCTTCGGGTTTGCGGACATACGCAAGCAACTCGCCGCGCAAGCCCTTACGTTCGTTGTTGTCTTTATCTTGCTGAATATACTGCACCCGGCCTTTGCCATGGTGCGCTCCTCGCTGATGATCCTGCTGGGCTTTGTCATCATGATCATCTCCGGCGGCGTGACGCTGATGTCGTCGGGCAAGTTCCATGAGAACCTCGAGGACCTGCGCAAGCAGTCAGGCAAAGTCAAGGCGGCAGACATCAATGCCATGAGTGCTGTCGGATCGGCCTTCATGCTGGGGCTCAACAACATGCATCGCCGCAAGCTACGGACGGGCCTGACCTGCGCCACGCTGGTGCTGATGACGTTCGTCATGATCTGCTTCACCTCGGTGCAGTCCGACCTGGTGGACCGGCAGATCGCACTCGGCAAAGCGGCCTACCAGGGCTTTCTAGTGAAAAAAGAGCGCTTCCGCGGCATGACCAGCGGCGAGGTCTACGCGCTGAACCAGGAGTATAGCCACTCCTACGACGTCTGCCCTCGATCCTTCCTAATTGGCAATATGGATTCGGAATCCATCTACGAAAACCCGTCAATTGAAGCCGTCTACGAGACTGCCCAGGGCGTGACCAAGCGCGTCGAGCTGAAGTCGATCCTCTCCTTCACGGATCGCGACCCTGTCCGCAATGCGCTGCGCTTCAAGGGACGCAAGGCCTGGTTCACCGTGCTCGATTGCCTGCCGTCCGAGGCCCCACCGCCGGTTATCATTCCCGATACGGTAGCGGAGGATCTCGGGATATCCGAAGCCGACGTCGAGGCTGGTCGGGCCGAGATCGTCATTCAGTCTGAAACGCACACCGTCCTGGCAATATTTGAATCGGAGTCGCTGGATCAGCTACAGGATCTCGATGGTCTGGACCTGTTGCCATTCGACATCGACGCACTGGAGGACGTGACGGTAGACCAGAGCGTGTGGCAGGTCCTGGCCGACAAAGACGCCCCACGACTCCCCGCCGGAGACGTCATCATTTTCCCGGACGGGCGTATCCCGGAAGCCTGCCAGGGGCAGTACAGCAAGAAAGTCATCGCCTCCATCACCGTGGCAATGCCAGACCTACCCTACAAGGATGCCCGGGACAAGATTGATGCCTACATGGAGCGCAGTGCGCGGTCGGTCTACTACGGCCTGGACGGCAAGGCCTACCTGGGCAAACGGACACGCGAGACAAGCATGGCAGGATTGATTGACATGATTATCCCGCTGATCATCGCTGCGCTGGTCGTGCTGAACACGATTCGTGGGTCCGTCTATGAGCGGAGCGATGAGATTTATGTCTATAACGCCGTCGGTATCGCACCGCGCTATGTCTTTTTCATGTTCTTCGCCGAGGCCATCGTCTACGCCGTGGTCGGGGCCGTAATGGGCTATCTCATGAGCCAGGGCGTTGGCCGTATCCTGACTGAGATCGGCATGACCGGTGGGATGAATATGACATTCACCTCGCTCACGACCATCTACGCCTCGCTTGCCATCGCGGCCGCCACGTTCGTCTCGACCTACTTCCCCGCTCGGACGGCCATGGAGATTGCGACGCCAGCCGAGGATGCCGGATGGGAGCTGCCAGAACCAGAGGGTGATGTGTTGAGCTTCGACCTGCCCTTCACGTTTACGCATCACGACCATATCGCCGTGCTCTCCTTCTTCCACCGCTACCTTCAAGATCACGGGGAAGGCAGCTCGGGACGCTTCTTTGCAGGCCCACCTGAAGTCGGAGTAGGAGCCGAGCGCGACACGCTGGCCGATGGCATGCTGATTCCGCAGGTCGACACCAGCATCTGGCTCAAACCCTACGATCTGAGCGTCTCGCAGGGCATGCTGATTTCGATGCCCACCGATAGCGAAACCAACGAGTTTATTGCACACATCAAACTGACCCGCCTTTCGGGCACAAAAGAGTCGTGGATGCGCCTCAACAAAGGCTTCGTCGCTCAGATAAGGAAACACTTCCTGCACTGGCGAGCCGTCAGTGACGAGGACCGGGCCGAAATGTTTGCAGAAGCGAAGATGCTGATTGAGAATTGAAAGTTGAAAATTGCGCGGACTTGCCGCGGGGAGATGAAAATGGATAGCGAGGAGTTGAAAGCTCGCACCAAGGAGTTTGCGCACCGATGTGTAAAGGTTTCGGTGGCGTTGCCAAAGACAGACTTGGGGCGTACTATTCGTCAGCAGCTGATTCGCTGTTCTACGTCGACGGCAGCCAACTACCGTGCCGTTTGCCTCGCTCAATCCGATGCCGCCTTTGTGGCGAAGCTCAGTATCGTGCTCGAGGAATGCGACGAGTCATGGTTCTGGCTGGGATTCGCCGTTGATGAAGAACTTATAGATCACGAACGTGTTGCATCACTGCTCCAGGAAGCAGAGGAGTTGACGTCGATTTTTGCTGCATCGCGGAGAACAGCAGAGAGAAAGCAGCAGAAGTAGTGCCCATGACAATATTCAATTTTCAATTTTCAATTTTCAATTGCCCCGGGGGCACTCATGGCTAGACAGAGAGTAGATAAGGATCTCGAGCTATACCGATCCCTCCTGGAGGTACCCACCGAGTCCAAGGACGGATTTGGTTGGTCGACCGTAATTGGTATCTTGTTCTGTGGGCTGATCATGATGCCGGGTGGCATTTACCTCGGGCTGATGACCGGTCAGGGACTGGGTGCGGCCGCGTCGTGGGTGACCGTGATCCTGTTCATGGAGATTGCCCGCCGCGCCATGAAGCCGATGTCCAAACAGAACCTGGTGGTGCTGTTGCATGCCGCCAGCTTCATGATGATGGGCAACCTCCTCTTCCCCGGTGGACCAATGGGCGAACTGGTCTACCGCGCCTACGTGGCCGGCAGTGATGCTGCGCGAGATGCAGGTATGCGCAACATTTTTCCTGCGTGGTTTGTGCCTTCGGCAGATAGTCCGGCCATCCTAGAGCGAAACCTGCTCCACCAGGACTGGCTGATTCCCATTGCCATTCTGGTCTTCCTGGGTGTCATGCGGGTCATTCGTCGATACTCACTAGGCTACTTCTTCTTCCGACTAACCTCTGACATCGAGAAGCTCCCCTTCCCGCTGGCGCCCGTACAGGCCCAGGGCGCCATGGCCCTGGCAGAATCGGACGGCGTGAAAGAGGAACCGGCCAAGGAGGGCGAAGGGACAGACCTTAGTGCCCCGCCCGAGAAGAAGAAGACCACACGTGCCCGGATCTTCTCTCTCGGTGTGACGATTGGGCTCTGCTTCGGGTTCATCCAGGTCGGCATACCGGCCATCTCGGGGCTATTCCTGAGCAAACCGTTCTTCCTGATTCCTCAGCCGTATGTGGATACCACGACACTGACCGAGTCGATCCTACCTGCCACACCCACCGGTATGGTGATGGATATGGGGGTTATCTTCCTGGGATTTGTACTGCCGTTTTGGTCTGTCATGGGCACGTTCTTCGCAATTCTGCTTACCGCGGTGATGAACCCGGCCCTGCATGCGGCGGGCATCCTGCACACCTGGCTGCCCGGCATGAATACGGTCAACACGACTTTCGCGAATTCGATGGATTTCTGGCTAAGCTTTACAATCGGAACGGGGTTGGGCATTGCGGTGATCTCAATCGGATCGGCGGTGCGGGATACGCTCCGCAAGATGAAAGAGATCAAGAAGCAAAAGCACAATAGCGAGAAGCGCGAGAACATGTGGGCACCACCGCGTGAGGGTCGTGGCGATTACCCCATGTGGATTGCCGTGATCGCATACGTGATTACATCATTCATGCTCGTCGGCCTCTGCTATGTGCTTCTACCCAAGTCTCTCGGCATCCTGGCCTTCCTATTTGTCTTTGCATTCATATATAGCCCCCTAATCTCCTATGTGAATGCGCGGTTGCTGGGTATCTCGGGGCAGCAGGTCAACATCCCGTTCATCCGCGAGACCTGCTTCCTGATCTCCGGGGCCAAAGGCGTCGATATCTGGTTGGCTCCCATTCCAATCGAGAATCATGGCCCGATGGCGCAATCCTATCGCGTCAACGAGCTCACCGGTGTGAGTTTCTGGTCGCTGCTCAAGACCGACCTCGTGGCGCTACCCATCTTGTTGACGCTATCCGTGTTGTTGTGGGGGTTCATCTGGAAGTCGACGCCGATTCCTTCTGATGTCTTCCCTGCTGCGCGGTTGAACTGGGAGCTGCAAGCAAAGCAGCAAGTCCTGCTTTACTCATCAACCTTTGTCAGGCCGGATGAGAATCCGGACGAGAAGAGCATCAAGGACAGTGAATTCTGGAAGAAGGCGGTACATCCGAAGGTCATCGGATCGGGCTTTGTCGGCTGTGTGGCACTCTACTCGGCCCTAAGCTTGCTAAACCTGCCGATCATGCTGATCTATGGCATGATCAGGGGGTTAGGCGCCCTACCCCACACCATGGTGCTTGAAGTGCTTGGGGCCTTGATGGGGCGATACTTCTTCCAGAAGAAATACGGCCGCACCAATTTCCTAAAGCAAGCCCCCGCCCTGATGGCTGGCTACTTCACAGGCGTGGGCTTGATCAGTATGTTCACCATCGCACTACAACTAATCAAGAATGCCATTTCGGCTGCACCGTTCTAGGGAATTTAAAATTTGAGCTTGAATATTGCAAGAGCGGCTTCGCCGCGGGAAAAGATGAAAGATGGATAGCGAGGAACTGAAGGTTCGGACCAAGGCTTTTGCGCATCGGTGCGTGAAGGTTGGTATTTCTCTGCCAGATACAGATTTGGGTCGAACCATTCGTCGGCAGTTGATTCGTTCTTCCACGTCAACTGCGGCAAACTACAGGGCCGTTTGCTTGGCTCAATCCGACGCGTCTTTTGTGGCGAAGATCAGCATCGTGCTCGAGGAGTGCGATGAGTCATGGTTCTGGTTGGAGTTTGCCGTCGATGAAGAGCTTGTAGAGCGCGAACGAATTGTGGCGCTGCTTCAGGAGGCAAAGGAGTTAACAGCGATATTTGCTGCATCGCGGAGAACAGCAGAAAGAAGGAAGTAGTAGTGCTGATTCCAATTTTTAATCTTAAATTTTCAATTTTCAATTGTACGCAATGAAACAATCTTCAACAGTCCAGTCTTCAATAGAGGATCAAGTCAAGCTTCCTGCGCCTGTTGCCCTGCAGGTTGTGCTACAGGGAATGAAGATTCGTTTCGGGCGTTCGCTCGTAACGATTATGGGGGTGGTGTTGGGAATCGCATTTCTGATGTCCATATTGACGTCACAGCTGCTTAAAAGCGGGGTGTCGATCGAGCAGGCGGCGCGGTTGGAGCTGCAGCGGATGAACAACTTCCTGAAGGCCGATATGGGGCCGCCAACCGGTAAGGCTATCGGCGTACTACAGGCCGGCCCGTTAAGCGCAATGGAGCAGCGCTTCATCCGGAGCTTGGTGGGACAGCAGGCCGCAACGTTCAACTGGTGCACGCTCGAAGGCAGCAACAGCGACGATGACGCTAAGGTCACGCTTCTCGCCGGCGAGGCTCTGAATCGGTCTGAGCTCGAGCCGCTGCTGGCGAACAGCGATATGGTCCTACTTCTTGGTGAGGACAAGCTGCCTGCCAAGACGTGGCAGGAGCGACTCGGCGGAAGCGGATTGGGGCGGATTGCGACAACGCAGAAGGTCGATAATTCCGAGCTCCCCGAGTCCCTGAAGGTTACGCGGCTCTCACGAGAGCTACGCCCCGAGGAGCTGAAGAAGCTTGAAGCGGAGAAGCGGACCGCGCGATTCCGCAATATCTGGATCATTATCATATCGTTGCTGGTCACCGTGATCGGCATCTCGAACGCCATGTTGATGTCGGTGACTGAACGCTTCCGTGAGATCGGCACGATGAAGTGCCTGGGGGCTCTCTCCGCCTTTGTGCGCCAGATTTTCCTATTCGAGTCCTGCCTGATCGGTGCCGTTGGCGGCCTGCTAGGGAGTCTCGTTGGTTCGCTCTTCTCGATTCTGATTTATGCCTTTACCTATGGCTTCGGCGTCGTCATGGCATCGGTCACCAGCACCATCGGCAACCTGTTTCTCTATCTGCTGCTGGCTTTCACGGCAGGCGTCGTTCTCTCCATGATTGCAGCCATTTATCCCGCAAATGTGGCGTCCCGGATGGTGCCCGCAGATGCATTGAGGTCGAACATTTAGGGAATTGAAAATTTAAAGTTGAATATTGAATATTTTGAGAGTGGCTTCGCCGCGGAGAGGGAGAACCCGAATGAGTAAACAGTTGACGAGAATGATCAGCCGCAGGCCAAGCCTGGCAGGCGCCCCTATGCCATTTTTTGATTTTCAATTCCCCGTCCCAACTTGCGACAATTTTCAATCTTCAATCTTCAATTCCTAATGAGCATTGATCCTACAGAATTACAGGCCCTCTTCGAAGCTCCTGCCGACACTGGTGCCCCGTGTGTCATCAAGGCGGTGGATGTCTGGAAGATCTACCGCATGGGTGATGTTGAGACGAAGGCCTTGCGCGGGGCCAATGTTGAGGTGATCCAGGGGGAGTATCTCTCGATCATGGGACCATCGGGTTCAGGCAAGTCCACTCTCTTCAACATGATTGGCGCCCTGCAGAAACCCTCCTCCGGCAAGGTCTACATCAACCAGGTCGACATCGCGCAGCTCGACACCAACGAACTTGCGTGGTTGCGCTTCCGCAAGATCGGCTACATTTTCCAATCGTTCAA
>JABGOW010000410.1 GCA_018645275.1 Verrucomicrobiota bacterium | reverse complement strand
AAACGGCCAAAAAAAGGGCAATCTCCCTCAACCCCCAATCTGTTTCGTGCGCCCATGTTGCTTGTGTATCGCGCGATCTTAGTATATAAATACGCACTCTGAAGGAGTATTTTCTACCACACGAATGTGTCGATATATGGCGCAAGGGGAACGTATAATGGGTATTCTGCTAAGTCGATCGAAGATGGGCCTTTTGGCTGCTGTGGCGCTTGTTGTGATCATCTGTGGAATGGCGACTTCCGCTTCGGCGCTCACGATTTCCTACACGAATGTGGTCGACAACGGCGGATCAGACTACACCGCGGGCGACGCTGGCTCTTTTGATCTATCCCAGTTCGACTCATCCCTGGGAAATCTGACTGCGGTTGTTCTTGAGATCACGGCCAATGCCATTGGCGGACACAACCGTCTGGACAACGAAAGCGAAACAGATGCTGGTACGGTCGACCTTGAGCTTGGTGCGGATATTACAGTTACCGGCCCGGCTTCGCTACTGGTCCTTACCCTTCCGCACGAGTCCACAAGTGGGTCGGTCACGGTAGATACGGATGCTGGGGGGCCGACTTCGTCGGCACGGATTTCATCGGCATTACCTCTGCAGATGCAACGGATGTTCAAAATGACGCTCCCGACAGCTTCGCCAGCTATATCGGTTCGGGAGACATCACCTTCAACTTTACCAGTACCGGCAACCTCGGCGTAAACCTGGGCGCTCCCCTCGACCTGTTGGACTTCTTCCCAGACGGCATCGAGCAGGACGGCGTCGATTTCAACTTCACGGGCGTGATTACATATACCTACGACGAGACCGGCCAAGTTCCTGAGCCTGGCACGATGGCCATGATGGGGATCCTCTGTGGCGTCGGCTTGCCTTTCCTGCGCCGTATGCGCCGGAAGATCAGCGCCTAGGGCATCCCTTAAGGCGCTAATCATGCGAACAGTCGTGTTCATTAAGAACTTCATCCTCTCGGTAGTCCTTTTTCCGATTGATCTGATTCGCATCACCCTATTTTTCCTCAGGGCTCATCTTTTATTGCTTCTGGGGCCGTTCATCCGTTTTCTGGCCGGGCGTTCCCAAAACGTTCTTAAGGCCTGCAATCAAACCCAGCCCTCAGGATACTCAAAGACCAATACGCAACCGGGATGCGGCCAGACGAGATGGTTTCAAAACAAGCGACTCTACCATATCGTGTGTAGAAATTTCTTTATCCTGCCAGGTTCAGGCGGGCGAAACATCGGCTGCTGTGCCCATCGCGGAGGCTTCCATACTTCGTTCGTGCGCTCAATTCTGGCAGGCTTGATTCTCGGTGCCATTTGGGTCTCTCTTGCGGGAGGGGTGTCTCTCATCACCAAGCGCATTCGCATCACCCAGAGCGCTGTCAATTCTCCCGCCATGCATGCCGCCAGGGAATTTGAACGGGATGCGAGCACTCTCTTCAGCACGGGGGAGTTTGCCCGTGCACGAATCCAGTACCTGAATGCGATAAAGAAAGCTCCTGGACTGGTCTCCTCCATGTGGGGATTGGCACGTTGCGAGATGCAGCTTGATCAGGTCGACAAAGCGACACGGACCCTCAAGAAAATAACTCAGTTGGATTCCGGTCACGTCCGCGCGCATCTAATGCTTGCAGATATTCTGCTTCGTAGCGATGCGGCCGAGGATGCTCTCGAACGTGCAAGCGAGGCGAGGCGATTGGCCCCCAAGAGTGCATCTGCCCACGCACTTGTAGGGCAGTGCGAAAGGGCTCAGGGGAACATGTCCGCCGCGCAAAGAGCGCTCGACGAAGCCGTGAAGTATGATGCTGATAATGTCCATGCCATTAGGTTGGCTGCTGACCTGGCTCTGGAGTCCGATGATCTGATTGAAGCCGGTCATCTGTATGACAGGCTGCTTGGTAATGACCCCGAATCGGTGGATGGGCACGTTGGGCTGGCTCGAGTGAAATTGCTTGAAGGCGATGCTTCTTCCGCTCTGGAGCAGCTCTATGCGGTTCAGCAAGACAATCCGGAGCATGCGGATGCCGTGATGGAGGTCGGGGAAGCTCTGGCACGAGCGGGGAAGCTCACGGAAGCCAAGGGGGTCTACGAAAGGCTCTGCGCCGAGATCCCCGACAACCTTAAGGCTCGAGCGTCGTTGGCGGGGGTACTGCTGACGGAGGGGAATTTCGATGAAGCTCTGATCGTAGGAGCAGAACTATTGGAAAATGGTCCAAGAAGCCCTGCAGGGAACCTTGTGCTGGGAACCATTTACTACGCCAAAGCATTGCCGCTTGCTGCGGAGATGCACTGTACCAAGGCGCTGGAAAAGGTCCCGCAGTTAACCGCGGCCAAGAAGCTCATGGCGCGTGCGAAAATGCAAAGGGGGCTTTTGGGGGATGCCATCCAGCTGTGGAGAGATTTAATTCAGGATCAACCCGACCAACTGAACTGCCGGCTGTTTCTCGCGGCATGCCTTATTGTCCAAAACGAACTCAGCAACGCAAACGAGGTCCTGAAGGCGGCCTCGGATGCATTTCCCGAGTCGGCGTTGCCTCTTATCGAGTTGGGCCGCCTGCACGCCCTACGTGGGGATTTCAGGTTGGCTGCTGAAAAATACGAGGCAGCACTGGGTATCGCTCCGGAGAATCGCATTGCACTGAACAACCTGGCGATGATCTACCTTGATTCGCATCGTGGACTGAATCAGAACCTGGATCGCGCCAGAACGCTTGCGGAACAAGCGATAAGGCGTTCCCGGAACACGTTCGAGATTGCAGATACGCTAGGGCAGGCATACCTGAAGCTGGGAAGAGGGCAAGATGCGGCACAAATCCTAGCCCATGCCGTTCTGCTTGCTCCCAGGAATCCGCTGATCCGCTTGCATTTGGGACAGGCACTTGAGTTGACAGGGCGGAAGAATGATGCTGCGGGTCAACTCCGTACTGCCCTGCAGCTTTCGACCGATTTCGAGGGAGCAGACGCGGCACGAGAACTGTTGAAGTCCCTTGAAAACTGAGAACCAATTGACCCACCATGTGCGGAATTAGGTCCAGATTGTTGTCCTTGGGCAGAGACCATCGGTTTTCGACAGCCGATCTCGTAGTCGCATGCCTCTGGCTCCTGCTAGCGCTTCTGTCACTTCCCTCTCTGATTCTTCTCTCGCGTGCCTATCTGGAGAATCAAGACTACTCCCATGGCTTCCTCGTGCCGCTCGGCGCTCTGATGCTTATGCGACAGAGGTGGCGAGAGGTCCGTGCAGCAGGTGACTCATTTCGTACTGCGGGAGCGGCTCTTCTGCTCATGGGAATCGGCTTGATCCTAATGGGGCAGTGGTATGACACCGCGCTGCGGCCCGGTTATCTTGGTCACGTATTTGTACGCGGGACGGGGGTCTGGTTTGCCCTGTCGGGGATGATTTGGATCTTTCTCGGCTGGCGTGCGACTCTTGTGCTCGCGCCTGCATTGGCGTTTCTGCTCTTCGCGATACCTTTGCCCGGTGCACTAACAAAGCCTTTTACAGCTTGGCTACAACAGCTCGTTAGCGTTGTGTCCACATCGGTACTGCGAGGTTTTGGCGTACAAGTATACAGGGAAGGCAATATCCTTCATCTTATGAACAAGACCCTCGGCGTCGCCGAGGCATGTAGCGGTGTGCGTTCCATGATGGTTTTGCTCGCTCTGGCGGTCGGCGTCGGTCTCTATCTTCGCCTGAGACGGCACCGCATCACGTTGCTGGTCGTCATCTCGCCTCTTGCTGCGGTTGTGGGGAATGTTCTGCGTGTCACGATCTCCGGGATGCTGTGCGCCCACGGAAGGCCTGAGTTTCTGGACGGACGGCTGCACGATGCGTTGGGCTTCCTTACCGTGTTGGTCAGCGGCGGGCTACTGCTCATAGTCGCGGCAATCATGGTACGGCTCGAGTCACGGGATTCCGCGAGGAGCAACGAGGCCCCATTGCGGGAACTTATGAACGGGCGCAATCTCTCCCGAGTGAAGCCGCGGACGGGGTTACTCTGTGTGGCAGCAGGAATGCTGATTGCGGGAGTCTTGTTGGCGTGGACCATCAATCAGCACTATCGCGTTCCGTTACCCGCAGACAACCACAGCGATCATTCCTGGCCGCCTTTGGCTGAATTTCCGCTTCAGATTGGGGAGTATGCGTGCACGCAGAATCATCTCCTGACAGATAATGAAGTTGGAATCTTGAAGCCTTCGGACCACACCGTGCGCTGGTACCGCGGCCCGAATGACGAAGAACTGATGTGTACCATTATCTACTGGGCTCCGGGATTAGACTCAGCGCTCTGGCCTGGCCACTCAAGGCCGGGGAAACCACACTCACCTGATGGATGCTATCCGGGGGCAGGTTGGGAGCGTGAGGCAAGGTTTGATGAGGACGTCTCATTCGAGTGGTTGACGGTTCCGCAGGCGCACATACGGCTCTATCGCAAGCCGCTTGAGTCACGAGCGGTTCTCTTCTGGAGGCGCGCTTGCCCTTTACAGTACAAACAACCATCTCCGTTTCGAGGCGGCGGAGTTGTTTCGCGGCTCGAGTTGCTCTTCTCATCATGGAATCGCCCTCTCGCTCGGACTGTTAATGGTCGCTCTAGCGTTCTGATCTCTGTTCGTGTAACCGCTTCCCCAGAAGCCGCGCGACGCACAGCGATCGACTTTGCAGAGCAGGTCGCCTTCTTACTTCCAGAATATGGAATAGATTGACCTGCGTCGCTGACCTGTCACTAGCACAAGAGGAACAGGTCCTTAGTGAAAGCAACTGTGGAATCAAGACATGCCCTACCAGCTCATTTGACGCTGGACCGGAGTTGGACCGCTGAAGTCGCCGCGCTCAGTAGACCTGTCCCTATCGGTAGACATCTCGACGATCACCCACCTTGACCACGCAGATGATGAGTCTATCGTCTTCGATAGAATAGAGAATCCTGTAGTTGCCTTGCCGTAGGCGGTACCGGTCCTGGCCGGAGAGCTTCTTCGCCTGCGGGGGACGGGGATCTGACGCGAGGCCCCGGATTGCGATGAGGATTCGTTTGACATCCTTTTTGGGGATCTTTTTGAGATCCTTGGATACCGACTGTTTGACGATGACCCTATATGGTTCCATCAAGCTGGAGTCCTTTCACGAAGTCCTCGAAATCAACCGTTCGCTCATTCTTTCTCGCTTCAAATGCGGCGAGGTCGCTGGCGTCCTCGGCGAGTTCATCACGCACGGCGTCATTGACCAGCTGCGAAACGGATCGTGAGGTCTCTACAGACTGCAGGCGGAGCGCCTTGTGAAGAACCGGGTCAAGATAGACTGTTGCTCGCTTTGTCAACGTGCTCATATTGCACCTCCATTGTTGAGGCCAGAATAGCACCACAACGCTACAGCGTCAAGACGTTGTTGCTTGTGAATCGAACGATCTGGATCACTCGCAAGAAATGGTCGCTTTGCGGCTATTTCTTGTCGAGTGCATCCTTTGGTTCTGCTGTTTTTACGATGCCCACTTAAGTGAAAGTTTCTTTCCTGAGTGAGCGCATTCAGTAAGATACAGGTTGATCAGGTTTTGGTATGGAAGTCCTGTTTGTTTTGCCAACAACTTGAAATAGGTTATAGCATCTGTATTTACGCGAAGGGTTATTTGTTTTTTAAGAATCTTTGCATAAGGATTCTTTATTGAGTCCGAGAAGTCATACTCTTTTTTCATAAGAATTCACCGTATTGTTTGCGTTCATTTCGGGTCGCTTTACGAGCCGAAATAATCCTGATTTCTGTTTCATCTTGTCGATAGGCATGTACTACGACAAGCATACGAAGCTTGGCACTGAATCCAAGCAGAATAAGACGATCCTCTTCCTTAGAGTGAATGGAGTCATGTTTTAATCGGGCACTCTCGTCGGCAAATGCAGTTGTTGATTCTTCAAAAGAGACCCCGTGCTTCCGCTTGTTCTCTCGAGCCTTCCGGTCATCCCACGAAAAAGACATTTCATTCATAATGCTATAATATTGCTATGCGCATGGATATGCAAGCTGATTTTCAGATCATTTGGCAGAACGTCATCCATCAGGCGCGCCATTTGGCGTCGCCTGCATGGAATTGTTAAGCTGATCATCGTTCTCCCACGCATTGTTTCCTTTTTGTCATCGTTGTGGTGGCTTACCGGTTTCGAACATCGCTTTGTGATAGTCGTAGCGCACCTTTGTCCACCGGGCACCTTCTTTCCAACCTAACTCTTTAGCCTTGTCTGCCTCCCAAGCTTTGAGTGCTTTGCTCATATCTGTGACCTTTTCTGGCATTTCCAGGGCAAGGTTGGTTGATTCGCCTATGTCCTTATCTAGGTCATAGAGACCGAAGCCGAGTTTCTCGACGCGAATCAACTTCCACTTGCCGTCGCGCATGGCGGCGCACTCAAGCTTGCGGAAGTAGAGTTGTTCGTGAGGAACGTCTGTATTGGTGCCTGTGACAAACGGTAAGAGGTCCACGCCGTCCAATGGGCGTTCCTGCTTAAGATTTCCACCAGCTGCTTTGACGCAAGTTGGGAAGATATCCATGGAAGAGACCAGTGGGGCATAGACCTTGCCGGCTGGAACCTTGTCCTTCCAGTAAAGAATGAATGGAACGCGGTGACCACCTTCGAATTTGGTTCCTTTCTTTCCGCCTAGCGGTCGATTGGATGCTTGGGATACGGTTCCGCCATTGTCGCTGAGGAACCAGATTATGGTGTTATCCATAAGATTATTGTCCTCAAGACTCTTTAGAACCTTGCCGATGTTCCGATCCATGCCATAGATCAGTCCAGCGTATTGGTCTTTAGTACCCAGAGCTTCCATATCCTCTTTCTTAGACTGCAGCGGCCCGTGGGGCGCCGTGAATGATAGAAAGGCGAAGAACGGCTTGTCCTTGAATGCTTCGATGAACTTCACGGTCTTGTCGCCAAGCGCATCGGTCAGATGCCCTTCAAACTTGGCCCGCTTCCCATTGTGTTCAATGGCGTGCGGGTTCCCCTGCTGATCATCCTTCTTGCTATTATACCAATAATTACGGCTGCCTTCGCGCAGGCCCCAGAAGAGATCGAAGCCACGGACAGTAGGATAGCGGTGTTCTGCATTACCCAAATGCCATTTGCCAAAAACAGCAGTAGTATAGCCACACTCCAGCAAAGCCTGACCAAGGGTTCGTTCTTCAGGATCCATTCCGTGATGTCGCGGCGGGCAGTTTGCCTCATGGCCAAACCTTTGTTGATAGCGCCCGGTCATCATTCCGGCGCGTGATGGGCTGCATACCGAAGCAGTCACGTGTGCATCACTAAATTGTGTGCCGATGGCAGCCAGTCTATCTAGATGCGGTGTTTTGATAACTGTGGAACCATGGAAACCCACATCATTATATCCTAGGTCATCAGCCATAATCAGAACGATGTTGGGCTTGTTAGCAGCTCGAATACTCATGCCGAACCCAGCCAGAGCGAGTATTGGCCAAAGATATTTCATCTTGATACCTATGTTCTTCATGCGTGTCATTGTCCTATGTCTTGGTTGATATGCAATTACAAGCCTAACAAGTTATTGGTTAGTTTTCTTGTAAGCTACGGGATGGCGAGGGGAAGGTCAATGCAACATTGTACAGAGGACCTCTATTCTTTCTTGTGTTCTTTAGGATAGGCGTGATAGACAGTTTTCAGGTGATCAACATGAGAAGTCTTCCAAACGAGTTAAGGGTCGCGTATCTCGGAGCTTTTCGCGGCAGGAATGCTCCCGCAAAGGAGAGTGGCGACTATCTCAAGTGGTTGCGGTTCTATCTTGATTTCTGCTCCAAGTATGAGCATGCGCCCCGTGATCGTGATAGTCTTCAGCCCTTCCTTTCGAAGTTGGCATCGAAGCGGCAATCCACTTCGCAACAGGAGCAAGCAACGGCGAGTGTTGAGATCTACTATGAGGTGATTGAAGAGGGATTAATTGGCGGCGGTGGTGACCGTGCGGCACCGGCGGCTGATGACCCCTGGGAGAGGTGCTTCCGGGAATTGAAGGTGGAAATTGCCCTGCGGCACTATTCTCCCAAAACATTGCAGACTTACCGTGGCTGGATTCGGCAGTTCCAAGGCTGGCTTGTCGGGAAGTCACCAGATGAGGCAGACAGCGAGGCTGCACGAGGATTTCTTTCCCATCTGGCTATCGACAGGCACGTTGCGGCCTCAACTCAGAATCAGGCGTTCAATGCCCTTCTGTTCCTGTTTCGGCATGTTCTCAAGCGGGAGTACGACATCGGCGATAAGGTGGTGCGGGCGAAGCGTCGGAAGTACATCCCGGTTGTTCTGTCGCGTGGGGAAGTCGACGACGTGCTTGGCAAACTCCGTGATCCATATTGTCTGATCGTGAAGCTGCTATATGGTTGCGGACTGCGGATGTCAGAGTGCATCAACCTGCGTGTGATGGATCTGAACTTCGATGAGAGGATCATTACGGTGCATCATGGCAAGGGGGGAAAGGATCGGACGGTGCCGCTCCCGAGTGCCGTGCTCTCGGCATTGCACGAACAGGTTGAGCGTGCGGATATCCTGCATCGGCAGGATGTGCAGGCAGGATATCATGGTGTTTTCATGCCCACAGCGTTGAATCGCAAGTGGCCGGGAGCGGCGAAGGCGCTGACCTGGCAGTGGGTCTTCCCCGCAAAGACGCTAACGCTTGTGCCGGAAAGCATGGAGCGCAGGCGCTATCATGTTCATGAAAGTGAATTGCAGAAGGCGCTACGTGGGGCCGTCAAACGGTCGGGAGTCAACAAGCGCGTGACGTGTCATACGTTTCGTCACAGTTTCGCAAGTCATCTGTTGCGGGCAAACTACGATATTCGGACGATCCAGGAGTTGTTGGGGCACAGTGATATTCGCACAACGATGATCTATACGCATACGGTGCGCAGCCGAACGTTGAAGGAGGCACAGAGCCCCCTCGATTTCCCTGAGCCGCTCTTTGATATGCTGGAGGGGTTTGCCGGAGGGTATGTTGACTAGCTCGACCCCATCCGAAAAGGGGCTGAACCAGAAACGAAGCCAAAAAGGGGATTCAACCGCAGATGGGCGCGGATGGGTACGGATATGGAGAAGTTCTGGAC
>JABGOW010000452.1 GCA_018645275.1 Verrucomicrobiota bacterium | reverse complement strand
ACGATGGTATCCGCGGTAATGAACTCGGCAAGCAGCTCATCCATATCATCGTGTTGTACGCATTCGCCCTCCGGGGAGAACCAGCAGTGATAGCACCCCAAACAGGTGGCGATCTGCTTCTCAGACAGGTTGACATCCACGATCTCGGCATCCGTTTCGGAGAGACCTTGCAGGAATAGATCCGTGAATCGTTGCGTGTAGCCATTCTGGCGGGGGTTTCCCCGAAGAACCAAGACTCTCATGAAGCATCCTCCGCCATAGCCAGGGTCAGAGAGCCCTTGGCGACCGTTTTGCGCCCAACAGACGCTTCCACCGTAAAACGGTAAAGACGACCGACAGAACCATCGGAGTACGCCCGCATCGTGAGCGTGTCCCCCGGCAAGGCCGTGCCGGGGTACTTGACATTGGCTGCACCAAGAAAGAAAAGCGACCCTGGGGCTTCAGACTCGGTCAGCTTCGCGCTCAACCCAATGAGCAACCCGCTCACCTGAGCCAGGGCATCCGTTATCAGGACCCCTGGCATGATTGGACGCCCCGGGAAATGCCCTTCGAAATGGGGCTCGTCGCTGCGCAGCGTACGCTCGGCGACAATCCGCTTGAAGGGCTCGACGCTCAGGACCCGATCAACAAAGAGAAATGGAGGACGGTGCGGCAGGTGTTCCAGAATTTCATCCAGCTCAAATTGGGCTTCTGAGGTCATCGTTCACTCCTTCGTTTGAAGAACAGGCTCACTGGGTCCTCTCGTCTTCGGGAAATTCCCGTACCGTTGCGGCGAGATGCCGGGACATGAGCTTGTAGGCCCTGTCACTGATGGCCTCCGGTGTATCGTTCGGTTCGGGCTGAATTGGCGGCAGAAAGGCCACATGATAGTCGACCGTGTAGTGGGGGTAGAAACTGGCCAGAGACTTGACCATGAAAGGGGTCTGCGAATAGAGGACTACCGGAACAATAGGGACCTTGTTCTCGGTGGCCATCTCGAAAGCGAACTTTCCGAAGCGCCGCACCCGAGCGCCCGACGATCGCGTACCTTCCGGAAACACAAGCAAGTTGAATCCGGAGACGATCATGGCCGAGCACTTTTGAATTGCCGTAGACACGCTGGACGAAGATGAGGGATCAATGCTGGTATATCCACAGAAGCGTACCAAGTAAGCGAGCATGGGGAACCGGGCATGTTTGGCCTTGATGAGGACACTGGTCCTCTTCAGCAAGCCGGAGACGAGCAGAGAATCCAGGCGCCCACGGTGATTCGAAACACAGACGAACGGTCGTCCTTTCGGAACATGCTCCATGCCCGAAAGATTGGAAATCCGGGCAACACCCAGCATCGGCAGATACACCTGCGTCAGCCACCCAGCAAACCAACTCGCTGAGCGCTGGGAGATTGAGCATCTCAGCGAAGAAAATGGGGCCAACAGGACCAATCCGGGCAAGGAGAACAGCATAAATAGACAGTTGAATAGATAGTACCCCGCATACCCCAGAGTGGTCGTAACAATAGCGACAGCTCTGTTGCGCTCCCGCCGCACAGGAGCTTGCACAGCTTCTTGATTCTGGTGCTTCTTACACATCGTAATACAGAATGCCTCGCCTGTTGCCTGTTCATACACTGCCAATTGGGCAACGTTCTGATGAGACTATTATGCCGCGAAGAACCAAGTCAAGGTGTGAAATCGGTTTCCACGCAGAGAGCAGAGACCAAGATCCTTCGGTAAGCAGGATGACAAATCCCTAAGGTTTGTTGTCATGCTGAGCGTAGTGCTCGCATCTCGACGAACGTCGCGGGTCGCGAGCATCTCCACTATGGCTCGCCGTACAAGCCTGTTTCACTTGCCAGCTCATGCAGTGTTAATGCCAGCAGGTCTTTTCAGTCCCAGGTGCCCGGGACCTACTCCGAGTTCACGATTTACAAACTGAGCACGGGCGGGCACAATGCGCTTTGCGTGCATCGTGGCATTTCACTATGGCGCTCTCAACCATCAGGCTCTAATCATGAGAATACTGCTAGTCAATCCGCCCAACTGCGGCCGCTCAATACCTGAGGAGCGCTACGGCATTACGTCGATCAAGCAGATCTTCCGGGGAGAACCGCTGGGCCTGGAAGTGCTGGCAGGCAATCTCGCTGATCATGATGTCCGCATTCTCGACATGAAAGCGGACCCAACAAGCTTGCAGGAGGCCCTGAGCTCATTTGCCCCCGACCTCATCGGGCTAACCGCCATGACCTGCGAAGCGCAGACCGTTCTCAAACTCGCCACAGAAGCGAGTCAATCCCTCCCCGCAACCATTGTCGTCGGCGGTGTTCATGCATCAGCCGACCCGCAGTTCTTCAATAGGGAGCCCGTTGACTGGATTGTCGTCGGGCTGGGAAAGCAGAGCTTCCGCGAGCTGGTTTCGGCCTTGGACAGAGGAGATGCCACCCCATGCGTCCCGGGCGTGACCAAGACGCAGCCGGGGGCACCGCTCATGCTCACCCCGCGCGCCTTTGGACCTGGCGATTTGGCCGAAGAGAAGGCGCCGCGTTACGACTTGGTTGAATCGTATCGTCCGCACTACACCCTGAAGACTCTGGGCCTCCAGCTCGGGTTTGTCACATCGGCAGCAGGATGCCCCTATGACTGCTCCTTCTGCAGCGTTTCCACGCTGACAAATGAGCGCTATCTGACGGCCGGGATTGCCTCCGTGATCCGCGACATTCAGCAACTGGAAGCGCCCGTCATCCGCCTCGTTGATGCAAACACCTTTGGCAATCCGCGACATGCCATGCAGCTGGCCGAGGCGATTCAAGAAGCGGGAATCGAGAAGCAGTTCCTGGTGGATGTCCGATCAGACACGGTGGTACGCCATCCGGATCTGCTGAAATGCTGGAAGGACATCGGCCTCCGCGCCGTCGTGATTGGATTTGAGGAAATCGAAGACACAGCGCTAGGCCTCATGAACAAGGAGAACAACGCCAGCACGAACCTGAAGGCCATTGATGTTCTTCATCGCATGGAATTGAGTATCGTAGGTGATTTCATCATCTCTCCGGACTATACTGAGCTCCAGTTTGTAGAACTGGGAGACTTCGTGAGGGAGCAGCAGATTGACCTACCTATGCATACGATCCTGACTCCGCTGCCCGGCACTCAGCTGTACAAACAAATGCAGAAGCAGATCACGGTCCATGACCTCGACTATTACACACTAACCAACGCGGTGGTACCAACCGGCCTTGACGAGGAAGCATTCTATCAGCACTATGCCGCTCTCTTGAGTGAGGGACATCAATCCGCAAAGGTCTAACGCACATGCCCGCCTACATTACCGATATTGCAGCATTTCTTCCGAACGCTCCGGTGAGCAACGACGAAATGGAAGGCGTCCTTGGCTTGGTTGATCAAGTCCCCTCGCGAACGCGTAGGATCATTCTGCGAAACAATCGAATCAAAAGCCGATACTACGCAATTGATGCGGCAACCGGCGAAACGACGCACACGAATGCCCAGTTGACTGCTGAAGCCGTTCGCGGATTGCATCCATGGCCCGACTTCTCACCCGAGGCCATCGAATGCCTTTGCTGCGGCACCTCAACTCCAGACCAGCTGCTGCCCGGCCATGGCCCGATGGTCCACGGCGAGCTGAAGGGGAAGCCCTGCGAAATCATGAGTGCCGCGGGTGTCTGCACCTCCGGCATGATTTCAATGAAGTATGCCTGGATGAGCGTTGCATCGGGACAGAGCCGCAATGCCGTTGCCACGGGGTCAGAGCTCGTCTCCACATTCATACGCGCGAGTCTTTGTGGGTCCGTTGATCCACAACGGGCGGACCAGATAGAAGAAAGACCGACAATCGCTTTTGAAGCAGATTTTCTCCGCTGGATGCTCTCTGACGGGGCCGGTGCCGCGTTCATCACCGACCAACCCTCTGACACAGGTCCTTCGCTGAGGATCGACTGGATTGACATCCTTTCTTTCGCGCACGACATGGAACCGTGCATGTATGCTGGTGCGGACAAGCTGGAGGATGGGACATTGCGCGGATGGCGGGAACAACCCTCCCTCGCAAAGGCTGCAAAAGATCGGACTTTTCTGGTTAAGCAGGATGTAAAGCTACTGAACCAGGAGGTCCTCACGGCGTCTGTCGAGCGCACGTTGCCAATTCTGATCGAAAAACACGGCTTGGATCCTGACAGCGTCGACTGGTTCCTGCCCCACTACTCTTCAGACTACTTCCGTACGGGGCTGCATGATCACATGGTCAATATCGGGTTTGATATTCCCTTCGAGCGCTGGTTCACCAACCTGACCGTGAAGGGCAATACCGGATCCGCTTCGATCTATATCATGCTAGAAGAACTGCTCCACTCTGGAAGCCTGAAACGAGGCGACAAACTGCTCTGCTTCATCCCCGAGAGCGGCCGATTCTCCATCTGCTACATGCAGTTGACTGTGGTCTAGCCCCCGCGGCGCCAGCGGCGAAAGGCCAGAACGGCGAAGAGCATACAAAGCAGGAAGAAGCTCCCCAACGCCACAACGCGGGGCAGCACACTGGCAAGATTCCCACCGCGAACGAAGATATCCAGAAAAGCGTTGAGCCCCCATCCCAGGGGAGACACCACACTCAGGTTCTGCATGGCGCGCGGCATCATATAGACCGGAACCATTACACCGCCCAGTGCAGCCGCAATCACCACCGAGACCGCACCGAAAGTCGAAACCTGCTCATAGCTACGCGCGAGCACGCCGACCACAATGCCATACCCACACGCCGCAAGCGCTGCACTCGTTGCCACGAGCAGGAGGGCAAACGGTGCTGATCCCAGCTCAAGTACGGGAGTACCCAGAAGCGGAAGCAGAAACATCCCCACCGCCAACATGAGTCCAAACTGCACCAAACAGATGAACATATGGGCAAGCACCTTTCCCAACAGCAGACTGAGATTTCCCACCTGCATCGTCATCAACCGCAGCAGGGTCCCTTCCTGCCGTTCGCGGATCAGCGTCCCCGCCAGCGGAAGGACGATGAAGAACATCCCGAACAGCGTCCACGCAGGCACGTTCTGTTGCACAGAGGTCGGCACCGTCGTGTACGTGGGGGGATAGGCCGATTCTTCCTCCAACTGGATCAAGGCCTGCCTTGCCCAAGCGTCGGAAATCTCAGGCAAATCCAGCTCCGGCGAGGG
Organism: Verrucomicrobiota bacterium; assembly: GCA_018645275.1. Classification (GTDB taxonomy): domain Bacteria; phylum Verrucomicrobiota; class Kiritimatiellia; order UBA8416; family UBA8416; genus JABGOW01. The sequence goes on along the minus strand of JABGOW010000452.1, from coordinate 3,922 downwards.
CTCGCCATACGCGGCAAACTCCTCGTCCAATCTACGTTGAAACGCTTCGGGCATCAGGTGCCCCAGGGCCTTGCCCTTCTCAGCGAACTCCAACCCCGAGACGCCACGCTGCAATGCGTTCATTACGGATGTTCGGTAGACGCCGCGTACGATGGGGTCGAAGTAGACGACCATCTGGCTGCCGTGCAGACGGTTGGTCTCATTGCGGATGGACGCCTGTACGGTCGCTTCCGCAGCAGCCGTGATATTGGAACTGAACTGCTCGGGGATGACGATGGCAAATTGGTAGTCGCCATTGAACACGGCTCGGCGGGCGCTGTCGGCATTGAGCGGCACCTCGTCAATCTGCCTCACCAGCTCAATATCGCCGGACTGTTCAAGCGCGTCGCCCAGCGCTTCCCCCAGCGTGCCCCTGTCCAGGTTCGCGAAAAGCGCACGGCTTGCGGCTTCACCGGTAGCGCGGAAGATATCGTCCTGAACCAGAGAGAGTACAAGGACCAGCAGCATCGGCATGACAAAGAGCACGAGGAGACCCGCACGATCCCGGCTCAGCAGCAGAAGCTCCTTCTTAATATTTGCCAACAATAGCATATTGGTCCGTTTCAGTCGCGCAGGTGCTTCCCGGTCAAGGCCAGGAACAGATCTTTCAGGTTCTCGCAGTCGTCGGCATCGCGCACCAGTTCCGATGGCTCTCCGCGCGCCATCACCTTGCCCATATCAACGATCGCGATATCGTCACAGAGCTGGTGTGCCTCTTCCATGTAGTGCGTGGTGTAGACCAGCGTCATCCCGGCTCGGTTCAGCTTTCTGAGCTGCTCCATGATCAGATTGCGGGACTGCGCGTCGATACCCACTGTCGGTTCATCGAGGAAGAGGATTTCGGGTTCGTGCAGAATCCCGACTGCAAGATTGGCTCGGCGTTTCATGCCCCCGGAATAGGTTCCGATGCGCCGGTCGGCGCAGTCACTCAGCCCGACATACTCAAGACAATCCGCAACCCGCGCCTCAAGGTTGCGCCTCGATACGCGCAGAATGCGCGCGAAATAGCGCAGGTTCTCGCGGGCCGTCAGGCTGGGATAGAGGGCGATATCCTGCGGCACCAAACCGATGGATCGTCGAACGGCACCGGCTTGGCGGATGACATCATGACCGAGAACCGTCACACTCCCCTCGGTGGGACGCAACAAGGTGCAGAGAACTGAAATGGCAGTGGTTTTCCCCGCACCGTTTGGACCGAGAAGCCCGAAAATGCTCCCGCGAGCAACATCAAGTGTCAGTCCATCGAGCGCGGGTCGGTCGGAGCGGGGATAGACCTTAACCAACCCCTTGATTGAGAGTGCGCTGGTTGTCGTAGCGTGCATCATCAGTTCTCACCATTTCTATCAACGGGCAACGGCCGAGCGCAGCTCAGTGAAGAGTGTCTCTTCATGGGTCGCGCACGTGTGGAGCAGCGAAGCCAATTCCTGGAACGAATCGCCCATCGCAGCGCGACCCTTGCACACGCGCGCAGCCAGCAGAGCGAAATCTCGCCACAAGTCACCAAGCTCCGTGCAAACGCCTGAAAGCTCGAACAGCTTGTCGTTCCCCAACACCTCGGCAGCCTCCTGCAAGAAAGCGGCGTAGATAAATCGAAAACCTGCGCCGCCGGTGCCGATCTCTTCCTGCATACGGATAATATGCCCTAGCCGCAGGAGGGTCTTCCGGTCTCCAAGCTTGTCAGGCCACTTGGTCAACTGTCGAGCCAGATAGTGGATCCCGCGTACGCCGACAAGAGGAAGCGGGGTACTCAACATGGATCGGCATACCTCAAGGATTGCACCCTCAACGGCCTTCGGGAGATCAAACTGCTCCGGCATGCATTCGACGTAGTAGAGTTTTCCTTTCGGAGCAAGTGCCCCCTTGGCAAACCGAGCCTTGCGTAGATCCGCCTTCGGGCAGAGAACCGTCTCCTCGAAGATCGGGTCGCTGATCAGATACTCGTCCCCCTCCTTGCCAATGACAACCAGATTGTGCCCGTTGAAGTGGAATCGGTAGGCCGGGGGAAAGTACGGCAACCAGAATACGCCGGTCTGAGCACCGACCGGTCGCCCCGCATCAAGCAGCCGATCGAGAGCATTCTCGGCCTCTTCCGGATTGCGAAATGTCTGTTGCCGAACGGTGATACCCAGCCGCTTGGTCGCCTTCTTGAAGATACCGCCGGGTCCTATGCGATACGTCGTCAGAGGCAGAAAGTTGAGCTTAATGAACGGAACGTAGGCAAAAAAGAGCCCTGCACCAACCCCGAAGGCCATCGCCTCGGAACAGGGCAACCCATGATGGCTGAGCAGGTTCGCAGTGACTCCGCTCTCACAATGCGCAGATTGACGATGGTGAAACTCGGGGTTCACGGTGCATCTCCTTCAGATGGGGCGTCTTCAGCGGGGGGAGGCGGTGGCTCGCTTGGCACCGTACGCAGCTCACCAGCGCTGATCCCAAAGAGTCCGGAATACGGGGTCAAGGCCTCGTCTGAGAGCTTCGCGAATACGGTCGGCTTCAGATGGCGCTTCACCCGCCAGCGCGCAACACCGGAATACTGCGACAGCAGAGACGGGTCCATCTGTCTGCTCACCATGTGATAGGCGAGCGGGCTACTCTTGCCAGCCTTGACCTCTGCGATAATCACGATCAACTGCTCGCGAATCTCCTCCCAAGCCTGGCTCAGCGCAACATTCTTCGGGCCCCATCCAAGGCTCGGTTCAAGCAGATAGCGACCACGGTCATCAACCGCGTAGTTGACCTCGCGACACCCGCCCGTCCAACCGCCTTCTTGTGGAACATCTTCTTTTCTCATAGGTCAATTGGGGCAGAGCCCCGTCATCCGCTTGCCGATTATACCACTCTCGCCACGACCGAGAGTACAATGAAGCCCCGCCCCTTAACGACCATAATCACATCAAGGGACGAGCCCAGCCGCCGAATGCCTTCATGAGCTGGGTACTAATGAGGGTTCCCGTACTCGGGACTTCGGGAAAATAGCCAACATTGATGTAATTCTCTCGAAAATTGGGTGCGCGCGGAGACAGAGGTGTGCAGCCTTCTTTTAGCTCATAGTTCGTGGTGTAGCGAAATGGCCAGATATCGAGAAATGGGAGCGCGGTCGAAATGGCACCAATAAATCCACTGAAGTGCGAGATAATCGGGGTCTTTGGCCCCTTGCTAACCGTCCAGGCGTTCCGTGGTTCGCAGGCATTGAGAATCAACGCTTCCAGTACGCTCGCGACCTCTTCATCATCAATAAACAGTCCACATTCCGTATTGAGTTTTGAGGAACGAGGGTCAAAATTGTGCGAGCCGACCAGAGCGACCCTCCCGTCGAGAACAAACGACTTCGCATGAATGCAGAGGCGTGGTCCCACCCGGCTAGTATCCCCCTCATCGCCGACCACACCTTCGCTGCCGGCGGCCTCAACAACCCGCTCAATGATCTTGTCCAAACCATAAATATACGCGTGCTGATCGGCGGGGAACGGCTTGGCTTCGTAAATGTCTATGCCCGTCTTCTTGTAGAGCTCCTTCCGGTGCTTGAACGACAGCGCATAGACATGACTGTGGTCCGCTGCCGCGAGACTGTTGCTTGAGGCAACAATCCGGAACTTGGGGTGCTTTCGTCTCACGCCTCTGAATTGCCAGCGTGTTTCACGGTTGTAGATGAGATAGGGCGTCTGATAGACGAGGCGATCTCTGCCCCCTTCCAAGATACCCTTGAACCACGTGTCAAACCCCGTTCGACTGCTACCACCTCTGAATTTGCGAGGCGTATCGTAGACGAATTGCACAGCGTCGGCCTCGTAGATTCTCAAGGAGTCCCGAACCGCAGAAAGCGCCATTTCATTTGCCAGCCGGTCCACCTCCCGAAACATCCAGTAGTCCTCGGGCTCCGAGA
>JABGOW010000392.1 GCA_018645275.1 Verrucomicrobiota bacterium | reverse complement strand
ATTCCAGTCCTTGGGCGGACGGTCGGGGTCCAACCCCGCTTCCTTGAAGAGATCCTTTCGATAGAGCAGTCCCTTGATCGTGTAGTTGTTCACCAACCCGTAGCGTTCGCGCTTTCCGCTCTCCGTGTTCAACCGTGTGATGACCGGCTCGATCTTGGGCGGAATGTAGATCCGCTCGGCGAAACTCGGATCCTTTTCCAATTCTTCCGCAATGAACGGTTCAAGCGAGGCAAGGAAGCCCTGTTCCATCAGTGTTTGCGATTGGTAAATATTGTAGCCCAACACGTCGGGGGCCGTGCCTCCGGCAAGTGACATCAGAAGGGCACCGTCAGCGGCAGATTCGGGTATCCGAAGTCGCGTCGTGCGATCAGGTACGATCTCGGGATGTTCCCGAAAGAACTCAGTGCTGATGGCGCTGTTGATCTTCTCGATCACAGTCACCCCCCCATCACTGGTACCCCCCCAAAGGCGCAACACCTGCTTGTTATCGCGCTTGGCCAGGACCTCGGGGTCCGTAACACCACGTCCGCTGAATGCGACAACCCATACACATAGGGCAATGATGACCGTCAGCCCAAACCCGTAAACCAGTCTCAACATGGGAGGCTTACGCGCATTCATCAGCACGGTATTTGGCTCAGGTTTCAATTGTGACTACCCTCTCTATGGCGTTAAAAAGGAACACAGAGATCGTACACAACGCCGGTCGACAATCATACCTAGCCAAACGGCTAGCAGGATCGGCGAAGGCCCCGCAAAGGATCCCTATCTGAAGACAACCAATGTGCCATGGTTCTGCGTTACACCTTGCCGAAAAAACCAGGGTATCAGATCTTCTTCAGCCCAGGCCGGGCCTGTTACCGCATGACCGACCCCCGGATATTCCGAGTAGATGTAGTTTGAATGCCCGGCTGCGATCAAGGCCGCATCCATCTCCTGAGACGCTAACGTTGGCACAATCGTGTCGTCGGCCCCATGGAAATTCCAGATCGCAACATCCAGCAAGTTGGTTGCCTGACTTGGGTCTCCTCCTCCAGCCATTGGAGAAACCGAGGCAAACCGTTCGGGTTGGCGCATCACGCAATCCCATGCACCAAATGCGCCCATCGACTGACCAGTTACATGAATACGGTCAGTATCTATATTGAACTCCAGTATAAGGGCATCTATGATTTCATAAACCAAGGTCATCGACAGGGTGATCGGAGTCTCGGCAACCACATAACTGCCATCTCCCCAAGCTGTGTCTGCCCAGTTTCCCGGACTCTGCGGAGTGATCACAAACGCGGGATGATCCCTGCGAACGTCTCTGGTAGATAAATGGGTCATCGCTTCAATGGATCTACTCATATTGTCGGTTCCCGTTCCACCCGCACCATGAAAAGCAATGATCAGGGGATACGCTACATTCGGATCGTATATATCCGGCTTGAGCATCCGATAGGGGAGCGTATCTGCACCATTGGTGTAAACGCGTCGATAGAAATTGCCGACGGCTTCAGGCCCCACCGAAAAGATTTGAGTGCCATCTGATTGCAGGTAGACAACGTAGTTTGTGCCCGATACATCAGAAGCGGAATAGGTGAGGTTGGTTACAATGAACGGTGGCAGCCCGTTCGTGGAGTGCGCAATTTCAAGCCAGGCGTCTGTGCTGGCTGGATCCAGTTTTGTCAGTGGGTAGAATAGCTCTGGATAGAGCGTGCTCACGGTTAACCTGACAATATTGCTGGCTAGCGTCTCTTCGCTGATGATGGTTGCCGATATCTCTGAATTGACGACAGTGTCACCCACATAAAAGGCCAAGTCAGCTGAACCTACATGGGTGTTGGCATTGGTCGTCGCACCGACCTGGCGTCCCTCTTCATAGATATCATCATTGAATCTCATGTAGTTCATTATGGTGGCTCCGCCGTTTCCGCCATAGAGATACTCAACGGTGAATCCATAGGCTGTGTTGGCGGATAATGCAATGTTGGTATTTAGGTCGAAATGTAGAAAAGTTCCTATATCGAGAAGGCCACTTGGCAGATCAAAGTTTTCACTATACAAGAGTGTCATGCCTGTTCCGCTAACCAGATCATCGTCACCGGTGCCATCTCCAAGAGTCCATTCTGTGACGTCATCGGCATCATTTGTTGGGCTCCAAGAGAAGACGTTGAGTCGCAATTTATTTCCAGCCTTATGGTTTGTACCATTTCCCTTAATCAAGGAGATATTGCGCAAATCGAATGCATCCGTCGTGATGAAGCTCTGCCCGACGTGGACGTTAGTTGCACCAGATTGAGTCGTGTTGTATTGGCTGTTGACTATGAGGGCGCTGCCTCCGATGGGCCAAACCTGATTGATGGTGAGAATGCCTTTACTCTCGGGAGGTGGTTCTGGAGCCTCGGCGCTGACATTGCTCAGGTAGAAGCCCAGGTTTCTGTTGGCTATCGTGTTGTTTGCCGTTGTCGATGTTCCAATCAGCGTACCCCCAGAAAAGACGTCTCCTCCAGAGGCATTGTGCCCTTTGAAGTTAATGTTTTGAGATCCTCCGTTTCCGCCATATACAAACTCGACGGTGAAACCATAGGCCGTATTGGCAGCCAATGTAAGGTTAGTGCCGAGGTTGAAGTGAATGTAGTTCTCAGCAGTAATAGACCCAGAGGGTAAATCACAGTCCTGGCTAAGCAACGAGGTCATGCCCGTACCGTCAATCGGGTCAGCATCAGCGTTTCCGTCTCCCTTTGTCCATTCCGAGGTATCTTCGCCGTCGTTTGTTGGATTCCACGTGAAGATATTGAGTCTCATTGAACTTCCCGCTTCATAATTCTGGGTTGATCCCTTGATTAGGGTTATCCGAGCCAGATCAAATGAGTTAGTCGTGGTGAAACTCTGTCCATTCCCTACTGCCTGCAGTCCGCTTATATTTGTATTGTAGATGATGTTAGAGATAGGTGTATTTGATGCAGCCGGCTCGACGGCATCTGTGAGTATCCAGGCTGGACTGCCGAACGCTACGGCGCTGTTCAATAGCGCTAAGAGGGCGATGTGCTTCATCTTCATTTGTCTATGGCTCCTGACTCATTAGGATTGTGGTTCCGCTCTGACGCCATTTCTCTGGCGTTGATAAAGTAGAACAGGGATCCTATAGGAGGATGACAAATGATGATACCTAGCCAAACGGTTAGCAGGATCTATCAGAGATGCGGTAGGGCGCTCCCACGGACGTGGGGCTATATGATGCCTTCGCGGACCGCTTTCGCCACGGCTTCGCCCTGGCTCCTGACATGCAACTTCGTATAGGCGTTGGCAATATGGAATTTTACCGTGTGAACCGAGATACCGAGAGCATCCGGAATTTGCTTCACAGCCTTGCCTTCTGCCAGCTCCGTGAGCACTTGAATCTCACGTTCAGTCAGATCATAGTCCTGGCCCGCAGCACCTGATTTCGGCATCGCATCCAGGAGCATTTTTGCGATATGACCGTTCAGAGAGGCCCCGCCACCGATTACCTCGTGTATGCCGTCGATAATCTTGTCAAAAGGGGCATCCTTCAGAAGATAGCCACCCGCGCCAGCTGAAATGGCGTCGAATACGGTCCGCCGATTCTCGGACACGGTTACGACAATGCACTTGATGCTGGAATCTATACCGAGGATGTGGCCGATTCCCTCAATTCCCCCCATGCCGGGCAAAGCCAGATCCACGAGGATCACATGCGGGCGGTCTGCCTCGGACGCTAAGCGCAAGGCCTCAATAGCCTCCTCACATGAAGAGAAGTCGTGCTTGCACTCAATCGAGTCGTGCGAATCCAGGGCCTCAGCCAGATTCGTCCGATACACAGCATGGTCCTCAATCAACCACGTGCGAATGGGCGACGGAATCACAATATTTTCAGGTATATCAGTAGCCATGTTTTTATCTCATTTCAGAGGAAGACTTAACACAATCCGAGTTCCCTTGCCCAGTTCCGAGTGTATCTGAATCTCTGCCCCCAGTAACTGAGCGCGTTGCTCCATGTTCTTCAGGCCACGCCCTGACAGATGCGTCGCTGCTGTGGGTTCGGAAAGATCGAACCCACAACCATCGTCCTCGATTGACATCTCTAGCCTGGCGTCAGCAACGGCTGCGCTGAGCGAAACATGATCCGCCTGCGCATACTTGGCACAGTTATAGACGGCCTCTTTGAATAGCAGGAGAACGCTTTTCTTCGTCTCCAGCGAAACGGGAATATCACGAGGTACATCCGGAAACTGGCAGGACACCTCACAGTTCACCAGAATGCGTCGCGCCGTTTCCTCGATCTTCTCCAAGAGCGCCGCTACCGTTTCGGTTCTCTCATCAATCAACCAAATCAACTCCTGAACCGACGTAAAGCTCTCCTGAGCGATGTGTCCCACCTCCGTCAGCTTCTTGCCAATTTCCGGTGCGGCTCTCCCGGCGAGGTGACTGGTTACCATGGAGATCGTACCGAGATTGGCCCCTATCTCGTCATGCAGATCAGCGGCGATCCCCTGGCGGAGCTTTCGGAGTCCTGAGCGCCGCACGCGGCGCTGGTACAGAACCCATCCTCCCATTCCGAGAACCAGCAGTGAAATCAGGCCGAGGAGCGCGGTCCGGCCGTTGCGTCTGACAGCTCGACGCGACTCTATCAGGCGCGCTCGCAATCGCGTGAGCTCTCGATTCCGCTCTTTCGCTTCTGCCAGTCCCCTGATGAACTCCATCTCGGAGATGATCTTTCTGCGATCACTGTGACCGTCCACCAGCAGCAGCGGATCCGGCCCTCCAATAGCGTTTTTGCTGTATGCAATTGCTGTTCCCTCGGCAGCACTGCGGCGCTCCATTCCAACCGTTGCTATAACCCGCGTCTCACCTAAGGCAAATACAGATTCTCCATTGTAGACGGGCAACTCAAGCGCTGTGAGACGGATGTAACGTGCCCGGATTCCGAACATAGGCAGCCAAAAAAAGCCAGGATTGCCATGGGGCTCGTACTTTCGCTGAAAAAGCGGTTTTCTGTCCTCGGTCGTTGAGTTGAACAGCTCGACACGGTACTTGGATGGGAAGCCGTACCCTTCGATAGGCACCCGTGCGGCAGGCTGAGCAGCAAAGAGCTCCAATCGACCGACACCAAGCACCTGCCCCAGATCAATCTCAATCCAGGGAGGCGTGGACAAGGGCTGTGGGTAGCGGCAGATGAAATCTCCGTCTTCGGATCCCGACGGCATGAGTGTTGGGCCAAGATGCGTGTGGCGGTCTGCAACGAAGGAAGGACTCCAGAACGGCGGGGAATCAAAAGAATCAGAAACGACCAGTCGTGGGCGAAGATTTGGCGCTATATTCACACCACCGGCGAAGACCATAAGCTCACCTAACGCGAAGAACTGGCGCCCAGACTCCTCAGCACCTCTGGTTACGGTAAGACGAATTCGATTCGCAGGCTGTGCAATCGAGAAGAATGCAGGATAGGTTCCCGGATTCGGAAAGTCGGCCTGCGTCCAATCCACGACCGTAAGCCATGAATCCGGAGCCGCTCTAGCTGCAACCTCGATCTTGAACCGGCGCGGAAATCCATAGCCTGGCTGCAAAACGTTCCTGGGATTGAAGGCGGGCACCATCGCGATGCCATCAAGGAACTCATCTTTGTGAACATGCAACTCCGTGAATTCGATCCACGACTGCATGGTTCCCGCAGAAGCGTCCGGAACGTGGTATCCACTGTGGTGGCCATATTGCTCCGCGCGAGGTGTTGGCTTAAGCAAAGGAAGGCTATCCAGCGCTTCCCGAAGCAAGGTCTCCTCTTGCTCTAGCGCACGAACTGAGAACATATCGCGAAGCGAGGACTGGTATCGGTCACGCTGAACCGACGGATCGGACACCAAGGGATCGGAGTATGTCGATGAAGCCCTGGCCGATCCCGCAAACCAGAAGGCAGCCACAGCCACATATATCAACCAATGGCAGCAGCAGTGCATCCTGTGTATCCGTACGTGTCGTAACGTCATATTGGTCACGCTCCATTCAAAACCGACATGAACAGTCTTCCACATCTCCCGCACAATCGGCAAGAAGGGACTGGCAAGCCATTCGTATCACCTGAGCGCCAAACACTAAAGAGGAAGACACGCGGGCTCCTTGCGGCCATGTTCCCGATGGCGAACTCAAGGAGTCTATATCGTGGGGTAGGCCCTTGCTCCGCCTTGGCAACGTCTTCGTGCCTATGGCATAGGCCCTTTTTGTATCGGGCCATTACTGCAATGGGCGTGGCGGTCGGTGCGACCAGAATCTGGGAAAAGCAAACTTCCGTATTTTGAGGAGTGTACTCAGAATGATTATTGCGCCATTTGACTTCCACGTACGCGGTCACAGCACGACCAATCGCGATCACAACGCGGCCCGCAGAGATAAAACGCATTAAAGTTCATTCCAAGCATTTGCCCTCGGATTCTTCCATACTCCACCTCCAGAGGCTCGACAGTGGTTGTCAGAGCCAACAACACAAGGAGGGTCGGATGAAGAGCAGAAAACGAAAACTCACGCGAGACAAGAGGAACGGGCAGTACTTTGTCAGGTTCCAGGTTGACGGGGTGCGGAAGTACTTCATGTTGGGAACGAACCGAAAGAACGCTCAGGCTGAACTGGTTCGGCTGGAGCGTCTGCATGACGCCGGAGAGCTAGACACCTGTCTCGCCCAAGAGGAGCCGCCTGTTTCGCTTGCGGTCGTAACAGATCCCAATGAGATCAAACTCAAGGAAGTGATTGATCTACACGTAGATTGGATGTGCGCTAACCGTGCGGAGGGGACTTGTAATGTCCGTGTTCACTATCTGAAACATTTCCTTCGTTACACCGGGAACTGTCTTGTCTCATCAATTGACAAGCTGTTGCTGTCGAGCTTCTACGGGTGGGCGAGGAAATATCACAGCAGTGGCCCGAACGGCGGAAATGTGTTCCTGCGGAACGTCAAATCCATGTTCCTCTGGGCGGAGGACATGGATATCTGTCCATGTCCCGTCAGGCGCTTTCCGTTCGTACGGGAAGCCCCGCCGGAAACCAAGCGCTTCACCGATGACGAACTGAGCGCCCTGCTCACTTGCGTGAAGCCGGTGGCCCCGGACTTCCACGACCTGATTCTTTTTGCGGTGCTCACGGGCTTACGACCGCAAGAACTCCGGGACTTGCGACGCAAGCACTTCAAGAATGACCAGCCCGGCAAGGAGTACTTGAAGTTCGAGGAACACAAGACAGCCAAGATGACGACGGAACCCGCCAAGCGGACCGTTCCGCTTGTCCCTCAAGCGGTCAGTATCATTCTTCGGCAGATTGCGGACCACCCCGAGACGGAGTACATCTTCACCAATACAATCGGGAGGCCATACACGGCAACCGTGCTCCGACAGCGTCTTGGACGCTGGTGCGCGCGTGCCTGCATCAAGCCCCGGCCACCGTATGCCTTGAGACACACATTTGGGTCGATGGAGGCCGAGGCAAGAGTGAACCAAACGGTCATCGCGCAGATCATGGGTCATACCCAACTCAGGACGACCGCCAGGTACATCGCACACAACGAGGAACACCATCGCAAATCCATCGGCTACGTTTGCGACAGGCTCAACAAGATCACGAATGGCAACGGGACGACGCCCGAAGCCCCCGGGGAAGAGACTGAATAGATGAAGAAGATCTCACCCCTAGACGACCGAAACAAGAGGACCCAGAAGGCAATTGGCCGCAACCACAGCGGCGATCAATTTTGGGCCAAAAGTGAGCCCTGCCCTGCCAAGGCAAGACTCACCGGTTTCTATAAGGAACGCATTCACAGCATCTTACAGATTCCGGTTCTTCATAGTTTGGGGGTGAGCTCTACATTGACATGGTAGGACTCTCCCTACGTTACAGTGCCGACGGCAAGCCTCTCCTTATTAGAGAGTTAGGATCTCATTGGTGGCAGGCTTCTGACGAAGAATTCGGTATCGACACGCATCGGCTGGAACTGGTAGCCTTTGGATAGCGATGAGGAGCGGTGAATATAACTACTAAAGAAGTTAGCACGCAGGTCCGTGAGATGCAGAAGTTCGCGGCTGAGATTCGCAAATCTCCCGAAAAAGCTCGATCATTCCTGCATAAGACCGGTATGTACACCAAAAACGGCGACCTCAAGAAGCAGTTCCGATAGACGTGTACTCTGTCCTCCCCTCCTTTGTTCTCGGGTTTCACGGATGCGATGAGTCCACCGCCGAGAAGGTCTTCAGCGAAAGCAAGCGCCTCCGCAAGAGCACCAATGACTGGGATTGGCTGGGGCATGGCATCTACTTTTGGGAGAACAACCCCAACCGCGCGCGTCACTACGCGTGTGAACTCCGTGATCATCCCGAGCGGAGCCGCACGAAAAATTACGAATCCCGCTGTTGTTGGTGCCATCATAGACCTTGGCTATTGCCTCAATCTTCTCGATGAGAAGTCAATCGGGCTTGTAAGCGCGGAAAACGAGCTCTACCTGGCAGGTTGCCAAGCCGATGGCGTTGTGCCACTTGAGAACCGAAACGTGGATGGCTCCTCCGACCGGCCTTTGCGATACAGGGATTGTGCTGTAGTCGAGACCGTTCATGCATTTCGACAAGGTGCTGGACTCAAGCCTTTCGACAGCGTGCGGACCCCGTTTCCGTGGGCCCGTCTCGCTCCGACCGACGACATCGGCAATCCCGACACCCAGAGCATCGCAGATTCGAACCAGACGCCCCACCGGAATGTGGCGACTGCCAGTCTCGTAGTTCGCGATAATCTGCTGGCTTACGCCAACCCGCTTCGCAAGCTGCACCTGCGACAGTCCCTCGTGCTTCCGCGCTGCCGTCAGCCGCGAGCCCATCTCCTTCAGAAAGCTCCTTGTCTCATCCATGTATATCGCTTCTTCCGTTCATGATGCATCGTCCTCGTCTGCCTGGCGCGGTTTGCTCGCGGGCAGCTGGCCGACGAGACTGTCGAAGGCATTGCCGATCTTGTCGCGCTCTGCAATTCGATGGCCATGAAATGTCTCGTATGCATCTTGTTTTGCACCGTCTTGAAGAACGCAATACTGAGATCTTGTGTCGGGTCGTAGTCGATGCTCGTGGCGTAGATATC
>JABGOW010000386.1 GCA_018645275.1 Verrucomicrobiota bacterium | reverse complement strand
ATCCACCTTCGAAGGTCAGTTCGCCATTCTCATCCTTTCCGGTGATAAGGAAGTGAAAGCCGCCCCAACGTGCCCGGTGAATGGCGTGCATATAACCACCTGCCGGGTTCTTCCAGCGCGCAGCGCGTTCCTTACTGAAGGCGTCCTCTGCATAACCATTGAAAACACGCACGTTCGGATCGTAATTGGGGTAGCGCGCCATGTGCTGTCGTTCGCCATTAACGAACAGTTGATCCATAGCCACACCCGCAGGTGCCTTCGCCTGGAGAATGCCATCGCGATAGGGCTCCCACTCCAGATCAAGTTTGAGACCACCACTGATGGCAACATCCTCGCCCTCATGGGAAATGTAGCGAACCGGTGCGTCCTCTGTACCGGAGTCTCTCGGCGTGAACACCAGGGCATCGGAAAGATAGTACGTACCCTCGCGGAGATAGACCGTAACGGGCTGTTTGCCCAACAGACCGCTCTCCCGAACATGCTCTTGCGCATGGGCTATAGACTTGAAGGGCTGCTGCTTCGTGCCGGGGTTGGCGTCGGATCCACCAGGAGCAACGTAAATCTCAGCAGCCTGCGCCTGCCATGCCGCGGCCATACATACCATCATCGTGGTCACCTGCTTCGTTGGATTCAACATCATTGATTGACCTCTCTTGTCAACTTGGACCTTCTATTGGGTATTCACTTCCGAGCCTGTACGCCGACGCCAGGACTCGAGACACTCTGTTAGCTCGACAACCATTTCAGGGCGTTCGTTCGCCAAGTCATGGCGCTCTCCGATATCACGGCGTAGGTTGTAGAGTTCGGGGGACGCCATGTCCTCGAAGCGTTGGATCAGTTTGTAGTCACCCTTCCGGACGGCGCCGCATGGTCCCATTGTATTAAGTCGGTGCCGGACAGGTAGATGAAAGAAGAGCGCATTCCGGTCCAATTCGGCCACCTGGCCGCCGAGTAATGGAACGAGACTGACGCCATCGAGATGCAGTTCAGGCCTGAGCTCCAATCCGGCTATCTGGAGCATCGTCGGGTAGAAGTCGGTACTGATCACAGGGACAACACAGGGCTCAGCCGCATCCGTCTTTCCGGGCCACTTGATGACCAGTGGCACACGGATGCCCCCCTCGTAGATCCAGGCTTTGCCACCGCGTAGCGGCAGGTTCGAGGTGACGTCTCCGTTAGAGAGGCCTCCGTTGTCGGACGTTAAAATGACAACCGTGTTCTCCTTCATCCCCTCATCTTCCAGGGCCTGCAGGAGACGGCCGATGTTCTCGTCGACGCTCTCCACCATGGCCGCATAGACCGGGTGATTCTGAACCGCGGCGTGTGTGGCGCCGCCCCGCTCCGCCGCCTGACGCGACGGTTCCCCGACCAGACCCATGGCCGCGGCTTTGGCTTCGTATTTCCCAATCTTCTCCTTCTTTGCCTGGATCGGTGTATGCACACCGTAGTACCAGAGATGCGCAAGGAAAGGCACCTCCCTATCCTCCCGGATGAAGGCAATGGCCTCGTCTGTCAGTCGATCAGTGAGGAACTCCCCCACCTGTCCGCCATCCAGATCCGGCACATCATTGTGAGGGCGTTTCTCCGAGCGGTACGGATAGAAGTATGAGCTCGGACCCCCTGACCGGTGCCCGCCAACGTTCAGGTCAAATCCCTGGGCCTGCGGGAAGTGCGATTTTCCGTGCCCATCATGCGCCTGGAGGTGCCATTTTCCAAAATGTGCGGTCCGGTAGCCGGCAGCCTTCAGGGCCTCAGCAATCGTGACCTCCCCGAGGGGCAGACTGACTTGCGGCGTGGCGCGGGTGATTCCAAGGCGCGAGGGATACTTCCCGGTCAGGATGCTAGTCCGAGTGGGTGAGCAGACCGCGCTCGCGGCGTAGGCGTCTGTGAACTGCATCCCCTCCTCTGCCAGCCGATCGATGTGCGGTGTTTCATGGAACTTGCTCCCATAGCACCCGACATCGGCCCAGCCCAAGTCATCAACCAGGATCAGCAGAATATTGGGCTGCGTCTGTGTTTCCCCACGGGCGTGTGGGGAACGTTCCCCTGCTAACGCAACACTCGCCATCAGCACGAATGCTCCTATGGCTATCAACCGTTCCTTCCTCAACCATGAGCATGTTGACACAGTCTACTCATTCCCCAGGAGACTCGGCTGATGCCCCTTCAGGAGGAACATCTCAGAATCGTGCAACTCGACCTGCAGGAGAGCGGCTAGACCACCTTCCCCGCGCAACCGCAGCAACGCCGGGTCGTTGATCAGACCAATCTCGTCCTGGCCCTCGATTGGCTTGATGCCCAGTCCAAATGCGGGCGAGTTCGACTTCAGCCTGAAATCCAGGTTGTGGACATCTTCAAAGAGCGGGTCCGCGGCCAGGCTGTGCATGCCCCAGCCTTTCTCCCGCATAGTGACAAGGAATTCCTGCGCCGCGTCAGTCCCTTCCATGTAGTAGAGATTGCGGTCGATGTCTTCTCCTGCCAGCGGCTTGAACATCCTCACATTGGTGAAGGTCTTGATGTCGGGGTCGACGTGGTAGACGATGTTGTGCTTGATGACAGATCCACCTTCGGGTCCGCCACCAGCCCCTTGTCCGCTGATCATGCTCTGCACGAGAACGTTGTTCTCGAAGCTGTTGACGTGCTTGAGCGCGTAACCGTGCTGGCTAGCATTGCCGATGATGATGTTCTCGGTCACCAGCGTCCCGTACTGGTCGTCATCCGTTCGGAGCAGGTTGCCCTTGACGTGACTGTGCACAAGGTTGCGACGCACCACGTTCCCCGCGCCCGTCGCAGACAGGTAGACGCAATTCCCATCTATCAGTCGCTGCATACAGTTGAAAATCTCGTTGTACTCGATCAGGTTACAACGCGCGTGCATGTACGGCTCGTAGTTGGCCCAGTCTTCGTCCTTTCCGGCTTTCGTGGTCTCCGACCAGCGAATCGCCTTCATGTACTCGCGCCGGTCCGGGTTATCCCCCCGCTCCTCAACCCAGGGACCTTGCCCGAAGAATCGCCGCCGGACACCCGAGACAACCATCCCCATGTAACCCAGGTTGTGGATTCGATTGTGGGCGATCCGATTGTGGCCGCTCTGCCAGATGAAGACGCCAAGACCGTGCCAGAAGAGGGTACCGCAATTCTCAATCTCGTTGTTCAGCACCAGGTTGTTCCGGTTCACGTCTTTGGTGCCCGGCCCATAACCAGATAGAAGGACCCCCGTGCCACCCACATTGCGGATGATGCTGTTCTCGATCCGGATTCGCTGCCCGTGCAGATCCACACGTACAGCCCCGCTGCCGCTGTTCACGAAGTGGCAGTGTTCAACCGTACAATCTTCCGCCCCGCGGAAGCGCAGCAGGCAGTTGTCCTTGTCCCACATGTCCCAGTCGTGCTGGATACCGATGTCTTTCGCTGTCCAGACATCCCGATTGCAGTAGGTGAAGGTCAGCCCCTTGAACGTCAGTCCGCGGACCGGCCTATCCGCGTAGCCCTCCACATCGTTATCGCCTTCAACACGAACGAGAGCCGGCAGAGCGGGCGCGACAATGCTCTCCCCGGGGCGACCCGACTTGGGCCAGTAGTAGAGCATGCCTTCTTCGGTGTTCAGAGACCACTCACCCGGCGTGTCCAGGAACTCCAGCGCGTTCTCAAGGTAGAACTCGCGAATCAGCGGATACGTGCCCTCGATCGTCGTCTCCAGAACACCGCTCTCGGGGTCGTACGACTTCAGCGGCAGATAGTTGACGAGCCACTTCGCGCTCGGGCGGATGAAGAGCTCGACATCACCGACATTCGCTGTATCGGTGAGCAGCGTCTCCTCACAGTGCAGCTTCGTGTACTCATCCCGCCGGGTCTTGACATACCGGATGGACGTCTCATGCATCAGCTCTTGCCACCGCCCATCCTTCTTGTGAAGCTCTCGGGTATTAATGAACCGCTTCGAGCGGGAACGGGGCAGCAGCGTTTCGCCATCGAACAGGGCGTGAAACGTCCGATTCTCCTTTGCCCAGGGCACAGACGCTTTCCATACGCTTCCGCCTTTGAGCTCGGTCCGTTCCCAGTTCTGTACTGGAATGCCGCCGCTGAACACCGGCGTCTCACCCTCGTAAGCCGCGTACGTCACCCCGGCGATGGCGGATCCAGAATCTTCGGAACCGAAGACCACCGTCTCAGTGAAGCGATAGGTTCCTTCTCGGAAATATACCGTCACCGGTTCCCGCAGGATGCCGCCGTCAGCGGCAATACGTTTGCGTACCGCGTCCCGGACACCGGCCAGCGAGCCCAGCGGTTCCTCTATTGATCCAGGGGCCGCATCATCGCCATTCGGGGCCACGTAGAGTGTGCCCGCTACTGCCGCCATATTCACGGAGAGTGTTACCGTCATTATCAGTCCTTTGACATTCATACTGCTTACCTTTCTGGCACGAGCACGACAGCTCGCGGGAAGAACAATTCCTTACTTCTATCATTGCCCTGAATTGGCCCTGCGGATTTGAGGGTCATGTCGTAGATGCCAGGCTCCAGTCTAACGGACCCCAAATCGTCCACCACAATGCGCCGCGGCCGCCTGATGCGCATGAGTTGCTTCTCCGCATCAATGAGAGCCTTGTCGCCGGTTCCCTCTTCCTCAACCTTGCCGACAAGCTTCCGGTCACCAATCCGGATCATGTACTCATTACCAATAGGTCTCCCGTTGGGCAGATCGTAAAGGAACTGAACATTATAGACCCCATTCTCAGTGACGCGGATCTTCCAGACGATCTCAGCGTCGGGATCCGTCCAGTTTTCCATGTATGCACGAAAGCCCACCCCGATGGGATTCCGGAGACCTTCGCCCGAGATAAATGGCGTGTCAGTCACATGGAAGCGGTTCTGGCTTCCGGGCTCGAGCAGGCGATAGCTATCCCCTTCAGGATCAGATACACAACTCAGGCGGATCACACTGTTGACAGGATGAGAGGGCTCGGATGGCAGATCGACCACAAGGACGCCCTCCCCTATCTGTCGGGTGTTGACAGGAACATCACTGCCCATAAGCCGGGCCGACGTCACGGCGGTTCGAAGTCCACCCACACGCAACGTCCCATCCTCCGGCCAATCGAAGACATGCAGATAGAGATCGGTACCCTTGCGGGTCACCACCCCCCAGTTCTGGGGTGGCAGCGGCGAGCGATGAGCCCCGTGGATTGATTCGATGTGGTCCCGGCTCCATTCGGCAATCTCCCGGAGGCACTTCGTATCGTTCTCCACCAGCGTTCCGTCCGGCTTAGGACCGACATTGATCATCATGTTGCCGCCCTTGGAGACCACGGTGGCCAACATGCGCAGCAGGTAATCGGTGGGCCGCCGACTCACCTCGTCAAACTTGTTGTAGCCCCAGGAATGGAGGGTGGACTGTATGGCTTCCCAATAGCGGTCCTTTGTGTAGGAAAATACGACAGGGCTGTCAGGACCGCCTTGATAGTCCCCCAGCCCAGCGCCGATCCGGGCATTGACGACGACATCCGGATTGGTGTTGCGCACTGCATCGAGGAACGGCTGTGCATATTCGTCCAAGTACGCCCCCGGCGTATCGTACCAGACCATCTCGACGCCATAGTCCTCGATCAGTTCGACAACCTGCGGAATGCCCTTCTTCTCCATGTAGGCCTCAAACATCTTTCGATTGGCAGCCGCTTTATCACACTTAGCGGGATCGCCCCATTGGCTTCCCCGAGTCGCCGCCGGATTTCCCGGCGCCTTCCAGTCCCCAGAGGGATCGAACACATCATGCCAATCCTGGGATTGCGAATAATACACACCAAACTTAAGGCCGTGTTTGCGGCAGGCGTCGGACAGTTCCTTGAGCGGATCGCGCTCCCACTGGGACGTATTCTCCACGTCGAAGTCACTGTGCTTGGAGTGGTAGATCGCGAAGCCGTCATGGTGCTTGGCGGTGATCACGACGTACTTCATGCCTGCGTCCTTCGCCAGCTTGACCCACTGCTCCGCATCAAACTGCTCAGGTCGGAACAGCGACGCGGCATCCTTGCGGTAGTCCTCTTTGGAGATCTTGCAGATCCGCTGAATCTGCTCTGCATATTTGTGCTCCAGGGTCTCGCCTTTGTACTCCCCGCCCAGAACTGAATAGGCCCCCCAGTGAATGAATAGCGCAAAACGCGCCTCCTCCCACCAGGCCATGCGCTCATCCAGAGTCGCCTTCGATTCGGTGCGCCAATCAAGACTGTTCTCGCCCGCAGAAGCCAGATCACCGCAACTCATATTGGCTATAACAACCACGACCACACACCTCACAATGTTCATGTACTTCATGCTCTATGCATCTTATTTTATCTCTATTAATCCGCGCAGGCCTCTTGGAATGACAGTCTTTGCCCCTGATAACCGGTCACAATCGCAATCACTTCGCAATTCTGAATCTGCCATACTTCACTCAAACATCATATGAAGACCCCACGCTTTCAACAATAGTTGATCCTAGCAAACATGTTTGCAATCCTAACCCAGCCCGGCTAACGCAGCCCTCCAAAGGCAGAACGAAGATGTTTCCCTGGATTTTGGTCGCGCCACCCGCAACTCGCATTGCGGGCCTCGTCCTCGACAAAGAGCCCCGTGCAATGGGCACAAAAGCGTTGCCAGGGCAGAGAAAGGGACCACCCCACGATACAGACTGCTCCTTTGGGGGGGGTGGGCTACTGCCAAAGTTGGCAGCGCGTATTCTTGTCTAAATTACGTTTCTACAGGGGGTTAGCGCGCTGGCTATTGCCTCCCCCGTTTTCCTATGCCTTTCGGTTGACGAGAGCGGCGACGAGAATGGTGGACGATTGAGAGAATCTCTACTCGTAATCCGCTCTCGTCGCCGTTCTCGTCAACCGATCCCCGCTTCATCCGTTTTCATTCAATTTTTTTTAACAGAACCGGGGGTGGTTTCTCCGTGAGGAGCATCGATCGTTTCACAAATCACCAGTGCATAGCCACGTCAACGGAATGTGCTTTGATCCTCCGCCCCGAAGGGGCAGGATATACCAGCCCAGGGCATCGCCCTGGGTGTCAGACATCAAAAAGAACCAGCCCTGAAAGGGCGGGATATACCGCACGAGGAACGCTATGGCACAATCCCTTTCGAAAATACTGCTTCATTTGATCTTTAGCACCAAAGACCGGGAGCCCACGATTCCCCCGGAGTTGGCGGATGAGCTCTATCGCTACCTGGCATCGGCATGCGATGCGCACGGCAGTCACGCATACCGCATCGGGGGCATGCCGGACCATGTGCACATCGCCTGTACGTTGCCGCGTACGGCCTCCGTGAGCAAGCTCCTGGAAGAGATCAAGAAGAGCTCATCGAAGTGGATCAAGGAACGCGATCGTCGCTGTGCCGGATTCGCCTGGCAAGGCGGATTCGGGGCGTTCTCCCTGGGACAGTCGCAACTGGATGCCGTCATCCAGTACATAGAACGGCAGACAGAGCATCACGCAAACAAGACGTTCAAAGAGGAGTTTGTCGAGTTCCTACGCAAGTACAAGGTGGACCACGACGAGCGATATGCGTGGTCTTGATGGAGCCTGCGCATACTATATCCCGCCCTTTCAGGGCTAAATCCATCTAACGTACGTTACCCAGGGCGATGCCCTGGGCTGGTATATCCTGCCCCTTCGGGGCGAAGAATCCACTGCCCCAAACCACCCCCCCACAGGAGCAGTCACCCCCGTTGAGGTCCCAGCGGCAGTGATGTCACAATCTATCACGTGAGGACGATGGTGCATTGCCTGAGATGGGCTGTCGTGATCGCAAGAGGGGATCACAAGCGGGGTCGGACCACAGGTTCTTATAGAGCATCAACGACTTACGTAAGCAAATAAGGCAGATATGGGGTGTATGGCACAATTCTCAGCAAGCGTTAAGCTTGGGCAGAAGGACCCCTGCCAGCTCGCCTGGCAGGTGAATCAGCCTAGCTCGCCATGCTGCAATATCCCCCCTAATGGGTAGGAACTTAAGGATTAATCTGCTGCATTTGTTCGTGCTTTCGATGCAGTTTGATGTTTGTAGTTCCCTGTAGCCCGCTCGCGACGGTGCGCCGTCACATCCGACCGTCCCAGCTCCCAGCGGAACTGGTTGGGCTGGTCCTGAAAAATCATAAGCCCTAAGAGACCGTTCCCGTGATAAATACCGTGATCAAAACGTTCAGGCAGCTTCTCCCACACCAAATCCTGTCGTTTGAGAAATGCTCCCCAATCAACGTTATCTGTGACGACATCTGCCCATGCTCCCGTCAAAAACACAGCCAGCCCCCATGCCACAACACACTTTTTTAAAAACATATCTCTCACCTTAGTTTTTTAATACTTATTGACCAAATACTGAAAATACTTCAGTCGCGTCCCAAGCAAGAGCGGCTTCCCTCCTTCGTCGGGTAAGCCGCCGCTACATTTCGTGTGGCGTTGTTGTTCTGTAGTGCGTCTGACCCGTAGCGAAGCGAAGGGCAGGCGCGGATAAGTATCGAATGCAGGATGGACATCAGGTGCCGGAAACGTTAGCAAACTCAGGCGATTGGGCCCCAATGTCAGGGCTTATGGGATGGTAGTGAAAATACTTTGGTGTTCTTGGATGTTTTTCTACTTTACCTTGATAAGAACAACCCCGTGTCTATTTACTTTGGCTGTATAACTGCCTTGGCAAAACCAGAGGTTTTGCAAGAGGCTCTGTTATTAAAGCTTGTCGCAGGCCCAAAGAAGTCCACGCACCAGCATATCTCCGTAAATATCAGTTGCAATAGTCTCGCTATGATGCCCGATCGATGTGCCAAAGACTTTCGACTCTCCGCACTTATTGACCCATATGCATACCTGCGGCCCCTGCTTGGCATTGCCATTATCACCCATTGCCAGTGCTGTCGTCGATGGCAGAACATCATTTGAGTTGTAGAGCTCACCCGCGGGTGTCTTCCACTCCTTAGGCAGCCCCTTCATGATTGGGTGGTCCGGCTTAACAGTCTTAACGGTTATCGGAGCACGTCTACCATGATTAGCAGAAGCAATACCCACAACCTTGATCCACTCTTCGCCTTCGAACTTAGCCTTGTCCTTGCCCATTTTCCAGTGGAAGGAGTGCAGCGATCCATGAATGATCACCGCAGGAGTCGTGCCCTCGGTGTGGACCTTGGTAATGCTGTCTATGAGTGCCTTATCAGCATTGAAAGCATCGC
>JABGOW010000236.1 GCA_018645275.1 Verrucomicrobiota bacterium | reverse complement strand
TGGCCGTCGCAGCTTGCTTCGGTGCTGTGCTTGTCTTGAACTTCTCCGGGAAGAGTCTCCCGCCTAAGGCTATTGTCGTCCTGCTGCTCACCTGCACAGGCTACTCACTTTCCGACATCAACATCAGTCGCCTTGTGACTGCACTGGGGAGTCTCCCCACGCTTCATGCTGCCCTATGGGGCGCGCTGACGTCCTATGTTCTCCTTGGCATCGTCGCAGCCGCCATAGCCGTCACCGTTCGACCACAGGAACTCTTCTCCGACTGGAAGCTCTCTCTGCCCTTCGCCGCCCTCTGGCTCGTTGCGATGCTGACACTGTTTGTCTGCATCGGGTTGGTCGGTCCTGTTTTTGCCATCATCCTGCAATCTTCCCGGGGAGTGATGTCGGTCGTGCTCGGGGTCATGCTCGCAAAACGGGGATGGGTAGGAATAGAACCACACGTTCCACGACGCGTCCTGCTCCAGCGCATTGCTGCAGCAGCCCTCATGATCGGTGCTGTAGCGCTCTATGCTCTGGCGTGAGGACCGGCATCCAAGGCCAGACGTTGCACCAGCATTTCTGCCGCCCTGAGCCCATCCACGGCAGAGCTGACAATCCCCCCCGCGTAGCCGGAGCCCTCACCGGCCGGATACAGACCGCGATGGCTCGCAGAACAACACTGCTCATCGCGCAGAATGCGAACCGGACTCGAGCTTCGTGTTTCGGCAGCGTAGAGAACCACGTCCTCCAGCTTGCAGCCATTGAGTTCCCTCAACATACGCGGAATGGCAGACTTGAGCGTGCTGACAACAAACGGGGGAAGAACCTCTGAGAAATCCGCAGGGACGGCTTTCGAGCAAGACCGGGGTTCCGGCAGGTCGTCGGAGACGCGATCGGCAAGAAAATCCATCAGACGCACTGCGGGGACCGCAAACAAGCCACCTCCCGCTTCATAGGCCGCCCGCTCAATGGTCTCCTGAAAACGAATACCCGCCAAGGCCTCATGTTCCCCCGCCCGGGCAGCGCCCTGCATGGTCTCCGGCTGTACAGGAACGATGAAAGCAGCATTGCCGCAGAACTGGCTACGTGCCGACAGACTCATCCCATTGGTCGTCATCATACCGTCCTCACTCGCACAGCAGATGACCATGCCCCCCGGACACATGCAGAAACTATAGCATGCCGCAGCATCACCCTCGGGCCGACGCGTTAGCTTGAAACTGGCCGCCCTAAGGTGTGGGTTCCCTGCAAACCGACCGTACTGAGCGAAGTTGATCTGTTCCTGGGGAAGCTCGAGCCGCACGCCAACAGCAAAGGGCTTGGACTCCAACGCCACACCACGCTTGGCAAGCAGATGATAGACGTCTCGCGCACTGTGACCCACGGCAAGCAGAAGATGACGCGTCTCGATTCGCTTTCCACCGGCCACAATGGAATCCAGGTGCGTCCCCCTAAACGTGATATCTTCAAGTTTTGTGTGGTAGCATACCTCGCCGCCGTGCTCCTCAATCAGTGCCCTCAAACGTGGAACGATTTGAAGGAGCTTGTCGCTGCCCACATGCGGCTCCGAGTCGATCAGGATATCGGCGGACGCGCCGCAAGCGACAAGCGTCTCACAGAATCGCCGAACACGGGGACGATCCTTGCTGCGTGCCGTGAGCTTGCCATCAGAGAAGAGACCAGCCCCGCCTTCTCCAAAGAGCACATTGCTTTCAGGATTGAACGTGCCGGTTCTCCAAAAAGCAGCCACATCCTGCTGACGCTCCTCTGCCCTGCCCCCCCGCTCTATGAGCAGAGGCTTCGCTCCCGCGAGAGCGAGATGATACGCCGCCATCAATCCCGCTGGGCCCGCACCCACCACAACAGGACGATATTCCGTTTTGCCAATACGCGGATAGGCGGGCACAACCGTTGGCGCTAACACGAGGCGCTCAACATTGCGCAGGCGCTTCAGGTTGAGACGCCCCCGACTCTGGACCTCAACCTGCAGCACAACGGCAGGCGCAGACCTTCTCGGACGCGCATCCAGCGAACGACGGACAACTTCGAATGAGATCAAATCGCTCTTCTGACACCCCAACCTTCGGACGATCGCAATCCTGACATCTGACGCGCTGTATCCAAGCGGGACTTCAAGCTGGCGAATGATCAGTGCCAAATTGCGGTTCTTCATATCGAACTTCCAGCGCTTGTTGTTCTTAAATTTTCCTTGCTCAACCACAACAGCCTGAGTACGTTATCGCTGTGGCTGGAATAGACAACTTCCAGAGCTATCACGAGAAGCGCCTAACAAAGAGGATGAGATCATGCCAAATATCGCCACAGTACTAAAGGAAGAGATTAGCCGCCTGGCCCGTAAAGAAATCCGCAGCAATACCGAGGCCATGAAGAAAGCATCGTCTCAACATCGGCGAGATATCGCAGCACTCAAGCGCCAAGTCGCCGAGCTAGAGCGGCAGGTTGCCGGGCTTCAGACAGGCCTTTCGAAGGAGGATGCGGCAAAGGATGTCGCCCCCGCGAATGATGTTCGTATCCGTTTCACACCCAAAGGTCTGCGCTCCCAGCGTAAACGCGTGGGACTCTCAGCCGCCCAATACTCAAAGCTGTTGGGCGTCACTCCACAATCCGTCTACAATTGGGAACGGGGCGTCTCCCGCCCGCGCGCGTCACAGCTTGCAGAGCTGGCTGCTCTCCGAGGCATTGGCAAGAAAGCCGTTGCGGCCAAGTTGGCCAAAATCAAAGCCTAACGGGGACCGCCATTCGGACTGTGTCTTTCTGTGAATAGCCACCCGACAGAGCCGCTGCTTGAGGTTGAGGAGATTCTCCCCATTCTCAACACGATTTCGCTCTTCGGGGGGCTCACAGAAAAGCAGCTCTACGAAGTGTTCCGACTGCTTGAGAAATCACACTTCGAAAAGGGCGATTTTGTCTTTGAGCGCGGCACCCCCCCAAGCCACATCTATATTGTCTGGAAAGGCCGTGTTGAACTGCTGCTCGACATCGGTGGCAGCTACCTGGCGCAGACTGTATTTGACATAGGCCAGTGCTTTGGGGAGACCTCCGCAATCGGAATCGAACCCCATACCGCAAGCGCGATGGCGGTTGAACCCACGGACCTCATCGTGCTCCCAACCAGCGCGCTCTTCAAAATATGGAAAACAGACAAAGCGCTCTTTGGCATGCTCGTTCTCAACATCGCCAGAGAAGCCTGCCGACGCCTCAGCAAAGCTGACGAGACCCTCTTGCACTACTTCGCCCAACACGAGCACCACACACCACACCCCACAGAGCTTCAGGAATAGCCCAGTTCCACAGCAGATCCAGATGCTGAACTATGGAAGATATGCGGGACGAGGGCGTCCCACCTCCAAAAGGGCCTTGTAATCTGCCAAAATGGAGACGGGGCGCCCCCGCCCCAACCCTCCACACTTGCTCCACGCGGTGACCCAAGGCATACTGCTCTGTCATGAGCACGACCACAGCAGTTCAGATTGATGGCAGGCAGCTCTCTGTTCCCAAGGGAACATCGCTTCTGGATGCCGCTGTCAGCACAGGCATTGCGATCCCCACAATGTGCTACCGCTCCGATCTCAAACCCTACACCTCTTGCATGCTCTGCCTTGTTGCCAATGACGCCGACGGCAAACTGCACCCCGCGTGCTCAACACGCGCTGAAGATGGCATGTCCATCCGCACAGAAACAGACGATGTGCAGGATGCACGCACGACCGCACTGGAACTGCTACTCAGTGAACACGTGGGCGACTGCAATGGCCCTT
This sequence comes from Verrucomicrobiota bacterium, assembly GCA_018645275.1. GTDB lineage: Bacteria > Verrucomicrobiota > Kiritimatiellia > UBA8416 > UBA8416 > JABGOW01. The sequence goes on along the minus strand of JABGOW010000236.1, from coordinate 5,453 downwards.
GCCAGCGCTTCTGCCCCGCTGGCATGGACATCCCCACCATGCTCAAGCAAATCGCAGATGGCCAATTTGAGCAGGCGCTCCGCACCGTAAAGCACCATATAGCCCTACCGGCAACTTTGGGACGGATCTGCCCCGCTCCTTGCGAGAAGGGGTGCCGGCGAACAAAGCATGACGGCGCCGTCTCAATCTGCCTGCTAAAGCGTTTCGTGGCAGATCGCGATCTCTTCTCCAAGACTCCGTGGCAACCCAAATGCAAACCGACCTCAGGGAAGCACGTCGCCATCGTCGGGACTGGCCCGGCCGGGCTGGGAGCGGCATACGAGTTGCTTCAACAGGGGCACGCTTGCACGCTCATTGATAGCGCGAACAAGCCGGGCGGAGAACTGCGCAAAAGCATCTGTCCGACAGGGCTTCCGGAAGGGGTTCTGGATCAGGAGATCGGGCTGATACACGATCTTGGCGCCAACTTCAGAATGAACAGTCATATCAGCGAAAAGGGCGGCATCGCCTCCCTCCTTGCCACCTTTGACACGGTCATTCTTGCAACGGGTCCGAACTCCGTAGTCCCGGGGGACCTCTTTGACGTCGCGATCACAGAACGCGGCATAGAGGTGGATGACCAGGGGCGCACATCGCAGGATCGCGTCTACGCCTGTGGTTCCGCCGTGCGCCCCGTCCGCATAGCCATTCGCGCACTCGCCGACGGGAGAATGACGGCTCTCACCGTCGACCACGATCTTGTTTCACCGGAGACGCCATCTCCCCGCCCCCACTTCGACTCGAGCATTCGGGATATTCAGCCAGCGGAGACAGCGGCATTGGCAGCTCAGGCTTCACCAATCGACCGGACCTCGCCTTCGGACGCAGAGGCAGGTGGCTACACAGCCGAGGAGGCTGCACGCGAAGCCGCTCGTTGCATGCACTGCGAATGCGCCAAAGCCGAGGCGTGCCTGCTGCGAGAGCACGCGACCTCCTACCAGCCCCTACAGCGACACTATCCCACCGGAGAGCGCGTTCCGTTGCAGCGAGTTCGTCAGCAAGGCGGTCTCGTATTCGAACCCGGCAAGTGCATCAAATGCGGCATCTGTGTGCGCATCACCGAACGCGAGGGAGAAGCACTGGGGCTTACGTTCATCGGGCGTGGGTTTGACATTCGCATCGGGGTTCCCTTCGAGCGGAGCCTAGAGGACGGGTTACAGCAAGTCGCAGAAATGTGCGTCGAGGCGTGCCCAACCGGAGCACTGGCATGAAGGGCTTATTGCATGGCCTCATACTAGCCATCATGGGGTGGCTTATGGCTTTCGGGTGGCAATCCTGCCCGGCCGCAGAGTGGCCCGTTTTCCGTGGAGATGCGGCACTCACGGGCGTTGCTGCAGGATCTCTGCCGCTGCCATTGGAACTCGTGTGGGAGTTTGATGCCGGTGACGGTATCCAGGGATCCACCGTCGTTGCGGAAGACCGGGTCTTTCTTGGTGACGCATCAGGTCGCATCCAAGCGGTCAATGCGAGCGACGGCCAATTGCTGTGGGTATTCGAAACCGGGGATGTCATCGAGTCATCACCGTTGGTGGTTGAACAGCTAGTGGTCACGGGTGCCCTGAACGGCAAGCTCTACGCACTGGATGTCAGCACCGGCCAACTCCGGTGGAGTCACGACGTTGGGGGGCGCATCATGGGCTCTGCCAACGCTGCTGTGTCAGAGAACCAAAAGCCTCGGATCGTGTTCGGCGCCTACGACAACACGCTCCACGCACTGACCCTGGACGGAAAGCCGCTCTGGGCGTTCCCGACAGATGGTTTTATTAATGGAACACCGGCAATTTCCGGACAGCAGGCCGTCTTCGGCGGCTGCGATGCAAAGCTGCATGTGGTTGACATGAATGGCGGCACAGAACTCGCGTCAATCGAAGTGGAGTCCTACGTGGCCGCCTCGCCGGCAATCACGGGTGGGCGTGCCTACGTTGGCCACTACGGTGGCCAGCTCCTATGCGCAGACCTTGCCACCGGCAAGGTGCTCTGGACCTACGGGGACGAGGAAGAGGGAGACGCCTTCTTCGCCTCCCCCGCCATCGCACAGGAGCGAGTCGTGGTCGGCTGCCGAGATCGCAAGCTCCATTGCGTGAATGCGGCTGACGGCAGCGAAGTGTGGACCTTCTCAACGAGGGGCGATGTTGATAGCTCACCCACCCTCTGCGACGGGAAGGCAGTATTCGGTTCTAGAGACGGACGGCTATATGTGGTGAGTCTGGAGGAAGGCGCCCTGCTCTGGAGTACCGACACCGGTAGCCCGATCATCGCAAGTCCAGCCGTCGTCAATGGCACCGTCTTTGTTGCAACAGAGGCAGGGCAGGTTCTTGCATTCCAATCTCGGAAAGCCGAGGGAGAATCGCCATGAGAATCGTTCAAATTGTTCCCGGCACGGGAGGAGCGTTCTATTGCGAAAACTGTATTCGGGACCTCAACCTCGCCGCAGGCCTCAGGGAACAGGGCCACGATGTGTGGGTACTCCCGATGTACCTGCCACTCATGCCGGGTGAACCACCGCCCGAGCAGGTATGCCCTGTGTTCTACGGTGCCGTCAGCCTCTACCTGGGATATCAGAGCGCCGCCTTCCGAAGCATGCCGCACTGGTTACGCCGCGCATTTGACTGTGCACCGATGCTGAGGCTTGCAGTCAAACGCGCAGGATCCACCCGGGCAACGGGACTGGAAGGGCTCACCCTATCCATGCTCGAAGGCGAAAACGGAGGTCAGCGCGATGAACTCGAACGTCTCGTTGACTGGCTTTCAACCCACATCAAGCCTGATGTCGTGCACCTCTCCAACGCGCTGCTGATTGGATTGGCGCATCGCCTAAAACAAGAGCTTAACGCCCGAGTAGGTTGTTTCCTGCAGGATGAGGACACGTGGGTCAACGCCATGGACGGCAATTACCCACGCCAAGCCTGGGAGCTCATGGCGGCGAAAGCCAAGGACGTTGATCTGTTCTTCCCCGTGAGCCGGCACTATGCCGAACGCATGCAGCCGCTCATGCAGATCCCGGACTCGAAGCTCCAGATCGTCCACAACGGAATCGACACCTCCGCTTTCACGCCTGGCGAGGCACCCCCCTCCCCTCCCGTGATCGGCTATCTCTCACGCATGTGTGACGCCCTCGGACTGGAGATCCTTGTAGACGCCTTCATCCTCCTGAAACAGGACCCCCGCTTTGCAGCGCTACAACTCCGGGCGCTTGGCGGTGCCACGCAGGATGACGAACCCCTCCTTGGACGTCTGCGGGCAAAACTCCTGCAAGCCGGCATGCTCAGCGACGCGCAATTTCTCAAGGACTTTGATCGCCCCGTCCGCGCCGGCTTTCTCAAGGGACTGACGCTGATGTCCGTCCCCGCCCGCCAGGGCGAAGCTTTTGGCATGTACCAGCTCGAATCACTGGCCAGCGGCATACCCGTTGTCCAGCCCGCACTGGGAGCATTCCCTGAAGTCATCGAGCTCACCTCCGGGGGGATCACCTACGAACCCAACGATGCGCCCACACTGGCCGCAGCGCTGGCATCACTGCTGTCAGACCCTGATCGCTGCCAAACCTTGGGCAACCAAGGCCGAGATGCAGTGCAACGCGAATTCACAATGAACACGATGGCGGCCAAAACGGCTGCAGCCTACGAGACAATCGGAGCCTCAACATGAGCACGGCACTCAAACTGGAACATATCCACAAAACCTACATCGATGAGCAAGGAGCCCCCTCCATCGAGGTGCTCCGCGACATTTCATTTGAGGTTGAACCCGGGCAGTCCATCGCCGTGACCGGCCCTTCCGGTTGTGGCAAGAGTACGCTACTCAATATCGCGGGGGCGCTGGATACCCCCACATCCGGAATTGTCTCGATTGCCGGAAACACGCTGACCGACACCTCTCCCGATGCATTGGCCTCCATTCGGAATCGCAATATCGGATTCGTCTTTCAACTACATCATCTCTTGCCACAGTGTTCGGTTCTGGAGAACATCCTGCTGCCGACGATTCCCAACAATCAGCCGGACGACGGCCTTGAGCATGCAAAGCAGCTCATTGAACGCGTTGGACTGCAAGCCCGTACAAACCAACGACCAGCGACATTGTCGGGGGGAGAGCGCCAACGGGTAGCCGTTGTGCGCGCACTGATCAACCGTCCGCAGCTCCTGCTCGCGGACGAGCCCACCGGATCTCTCGACGGAGAATCGGCAGAGAGTCTTGTCGACTTGCTCGTCGAGCTGAATGCAGAGGAGGGCCTCGCGCTCGTCATGGTGACCCATAATACCACCATCGCAAAGCGCATGCAGACACACTACGACTTGCGGCATGGAACGCTAACTCGATCACCATGAACAGCTTCACCTTCATTAGACGCAGTCTCTGGCACTACCGCCGCACCGCTCTCGGTGTGTTGCTGGGAACCGCCGTCAGCACCGCTGTGCTGACCGGCGCGCTCATGGTCGGCGATGCCGTGCAGGGGAGCTTGGAACAGCGCGTTCACGAACGGCTGGGCCGAGTTGCGTTTGCCATATCCATGGGCGACACCTTCGCAACAGACGCTCTAGCCGAGGACCTCGCAAAAGCGCTGAACATTAACACTGCGGCTCTACTGACACTACCGGGGAGCATAACGCTTCCCGATGACAGTGCCCGTGCAAACCACATTTCGGTGCACGGTGTCGACCGGACATTCTTTGCGCTCTCCCCGGACGGGAGACAGCCTGATCCACTACCACACGATGGCGTTGCTCTGAACTCCCGGCTAGCCAACCACCTGGGTGCACACATTGGGGACAGCGTCATCATCCGCGTGGATACACCGGGAACCATCAGTCGCGATCTTCCCGTCGGTACGCCGGATGAGAGTGCAACGGCCCTCCGCCTCAAGGTGAGCCAGATCCTGCACCCGGAGGCCTTCGGCCATTTCAGCCTAAGGGCCGAACAGACGCTTCCTATGAATGCCTTCATCGCTCGCGATATGCTGACCGAGAAACTCGATGCCGTCGGCCAGGCAAATCTCATCCTGGCAGCAAACGCCACATCCCCTGCTCTTGCCGCTGACGTTGCTGCCACACACAAAGCGGACAGGACCCTCACCCCCAAGTCGGTTCTCAATAGCGCGACAATCAAGGATGCCCTCCGTTCCGTCTGGACACCAGAAGACGCAGGACTGTCTCTGCATCCGCTGGACGACGGAAGCCTTGAACTGAGATCGCAACGCGTCTTTCTCGAAGATCGCGTCGTACAAGCCGCCCACCAGGCCTCAGACGAGGCCAACACCGTACTCACATACTTCGTCAACACCATCGACGCCACGACGAATCTCCTGTTGCCGGCGACCAACTGGATGGAGCTGGGCACGGCCGTGGAGCTTGCCCCCGGCTGGTTCCGGTTCATTGACGCGGATGCCACAAATCAGATGCTCCGGTTCTACCGTG
>JABGOW010000450.1 GCA_018645275.1 Verrucomicrobiota bacterium | reverse complement strand
GCTGCTGATGCCGACAATGCCAACAGCCCTACTCCTGCAATTGCAATACATAAACGTTTTATAACTTCTTGTTCCTTCTGAGCCTATTGTTCTTTAACTAACATTGTTTTGTCTTTGACGATAAACTGGCATTCAAGCCAGGGCGCATTCTTTTGTTTTTCAGTGTTGACGACAACACTGTTGCTGCCTTTTGATGCAACGAAGGTCTTCTTTACAACCGGCAGGTCCTTGACTTTGTTCCAATTCAGGTCATAGACGCCAAGGCTTCCCCCCCCATTGAACCAAAGGTATTGCCCCGTTTTAACACCGCCCTTGACCTGCAGGCTGCCTTTTCCGATTTTGATCTCTGGGTTCTTAAGTTCGGCTGCTTGCTCCGGGAGTAATCTCAGATTGGATACTTCTATATCGACGTTTTTTTCTTTTGGAATCATTCCCAGCCCAAGGCTCGTCTTGGACACTGAACCATATTCCATATGCTTGGCTTCGAAGCGCCAACCCCAACGCGAATCACTCCAGGATACTTCACCACAGGGAATCACGATATCTTTTCTTCCATCAAAATCTATCGGGATAATATAATCGCGATGGCCCTCTGCATACATCTGTATCACCAGTATGGCGCCGCTTCCATCCCCGTCGACGGTTAAGCCGATTCCACGTGCTTTCCGCATGCTCCCGGTTGTCCGCCAACTGGGAAACTCTTCGTTCCTTATTACTTCAGACCGTTGATTGCTATAACGCAACCGCAAAGCAGTGCCTGCATCCGAGAACTCATAGTCACCCACCTCTTTCATTTGTGTAGCCTTTGGCTGCAGACTGTAATTTGCAGTAGCCGACACCATACTCGGTTTGGACCAGACGGCATCCCCAAAGGTGCCAAAGCTATGAGCAGTCTTCCACTCGCCATCATCGAATTTGATTTGATTCCAGTCCCTTGATCGTTTTGTACTGCTCTGCCATGTGTTATCTGTAAGAAACTGAAGGGGTTCATTGCTTGTTTCGATAGTCAGCGCGGCAGTCAAACAACCTGGGCCGCTATTATTAGTCACCTCGGCAGCCAGGACATTCCCCCCTTTCTTGAGGTATTTATACACGTCCACTATATATCCGGCATCACACCCTCCCTCATAGGCAACTTGACGTCCGTTAACAAAGACTGTCACGACATCATCAGCATGAAGAAACAGAAACCCTGACACCGGCTGCGCGTTGAGGGTAAACCTTTTTCTCAACCAGCAGGTCCCACTGAGAGCTTCCCCTCCCTCTACTGCATCAGCTGCCCAGATATGCTGCGCACTTTCAAGTGGGTGCCGGCTTTCTTCTAACCCGGCTCCGCGATTATAGGCATCAACCACATGATTGGCTGTTTCAACGATGAGCTGGCCATTTTGGGGAGAATTGCCTTGGCCCTCACCCAAAGCCGAAAGAACTCGTATAATGACTTCGGGTTCGGACGCTGGATAAGGATTGTTCAGCTCCAACGAATCTCCGGGCTTCAAGTATTGCCGGGGAGTAATCGGGCCAAACTCCGAACCATCGGCCCATGGGGTCTCAATCCCCTCCCGACGCATCAGTTGTTTGGGAGTCATTACATATCCACGGTCAGTTTTATCTATGTCGAAAATTTCATGGGTAGCATTTCGCCAATACAGTTCTTCTCGCTGACCCAGAATTCGAGTGCGCTGGGGGGCGTCCAGTAGCTGAGTTGCTTTTTTCCAATTGTTTTGTTTTTCTATAAACGTATCTGTTAAGCCATGCCTGGAAAGAATGTCACGGGTGATGCCAAACATTGGCTCGTTCTTCTCCATTGAAAATGTGCGTTTTTCGGAAGCTGCAGCGCCAGACCACGTCAGACTATTGTCATATGGGCCAGTAGAAACACGTGCAGGATAGTGAAGGTTCATGCCGAACCTTGAACCTAAACGATTGTTGACTACGCCCTGGGATGTCCGGAATTGGTACTCCATCTGGCTGGGCATTGGAGTTCCTCCGGAGCTATTGCTGGTAACCTTATGGTCAAGGTTCTTGTACACATACTCGGTAAATTTATGATACCCCCATGGGTTTTCTGCGCTATGCACTTCCCCTGCATCCTGTTCGCAATGCGTTACATAGTTCCGGTTGCAGAATTCCGCATAGCGCCTGGCCACCTCTTCAACCATATCGGTATCATTGCCTGGAATGAAGACCTGATCGTATGACCTGATCAAGCCCCTTACTTCTTTCCCCGCCTTATACTCAGAGGCTTTTGTGTCAAATCTTCCGCGCTTGCAGCCATTCAATGTCCAGACAGCGGTATCTGTGTCGGAAACACTCCCTACTGCTATAAACTCATTCGCTATCTGAAAGGTATAAACATTGTTCCAGGGCTGGACATTTTCGGGGCCTGTTATTCCTTTTTCGATGGTCGGAAATTCTGAACCTGGAGGTGCGTTGAAGTAAAGCGTTGTATCGGTTGCTGAAGCTGGTTTTGCCAGTGTTCCTTTGATCCAATCTGCGAGCCTGGGATCTATCGTTGGTTTGGTATAGTCCGGATCAACATTGGCAATGGGGCAGCTTAGCGTGTGGATGGCTAACCCGATATTCCTTTCCTTCACATATCCTGAGAAACGTTGGAAATCCCTCTCTCCGTCAGGAAACACTTTTGGGTTTACCGTTAAGAAGCTTCTTGTATAAGGCCAGTATTCTCCCCGCCAAGTATCTGTGTGCAGGTATATTTCCTTCATATCGAGCTTTTCTGCCATATCTGCAAGAAAGAAGAGATCATCCATGGAATGTGCGGTTATGATGAAGCGGCTCCGGTCCATGTTTTTCTTCTGCCATTCCTTCACCCATTGTTTTGACCTTTCAACGGTCCACTCTCCTTCTACTTTAGGGTGAGGTAAGTCTTCTTTTGCCCAGATATGATGCAACGCTTCATCGTATTCTTCATCAGTTGCTGCAGGAATAAATGCGAAACCACCACTGGGAAGGTCTTTCCCTTTTGCCCATTTCCATTTCCACACTACATGAGTTTGTCCATCATCCTTGCTACAATGCGTCATATAGTCCAGGGGAAGAACATTGATAGCGGGTTCAAAGAAACCATTGAATCCGAAGATAGTAAGCTCACTACTATGGAAACCTTTTGTCTGCAGAACTTTGAATGCAAGGTAATGGTCTTCTGCTTCTACTTTTAAGGTCACCGTGAATGGTCCATTTTCAAGGAAGAGTTTACCGCCTCTATACCTGGCATTTCCAAGCCTATACGCTTCAAATGCCCCGTTTGCATGGTTAAAGCCGCAGACTTGGAATTCAGGTAACACCGTTTTACTTGCAACGAGTTCCTTCCCCCCATACCTGAACGACTTGAATTGACCATTATGATTGATTTCCAGGGAGTACTTACTTGTTTCTATGCGAATTGGGTCTGGATTAGCTGTTACGTCTTCTTGTACTTTTTTATACCATTTATCTTTAACCAACTCAGTTTTAAGTTCATTCCAATTTTCTTTGCCCGGCACTTCAATACTTTGTGAGCTTGGAATCAATGCGAAGCTACCCATTGGAACAGCTTCACTTCTTTTCCATAACCAGGGGAATGACACCTCTATACATTCGTCATCCTTCTCACATTCCGTGACATAGTCGAGGGGAACTGCTCTAAGCGACGCGTCACAGTTAACTCCAAATTTCAACCAGAGCTGATTCTTCTTTGAAAGCCCTTGCACGCGCTTCAAAATGAAGACAAGTCCACCATGCTTTTCTGCTACTTCCATCGTTATGCTGATGTGGTTGTTCTTTGCTGTTAAGTTGGCACCATCATAGCTCAGGTCGTTGAGAGGAATGGCTATTGGGCGAAGCCCGTTGAAGTCAAAACCACAGATTTGAAACCCTTTGCCGGGGTTACGAACGTTGAGTAGTTCCCTGCCATTCTGGATAAAGGACTTTGGCTTACCATCGGAAGCAAATTGCATCGTCATATTTCCTGCTTCTATTTCAGTTGCATTGACGCATGAGAATGCAGCAAGGCTTAATGCTAGCGGCAGTATCATTCTTTTTGTCATTGTTTACGCCAGTCTATACTTTCAGATTCAGCCAAGGCTCCCCCTGTCGCGCCAATCATGGTCAGTGCCACTGGCCCCCCATCTTTATCCCTTCACGCCGCCCAGCATGATTCCCTTAACAAAATACTTCTGAACAAATGGGTAGACGCAGATAATGGGAAGAATCGTCACGATGATGGTTGCGGCTTTGATCGTCTCGCCTGTGAATTGAACGACGGAGGTGTCGGTGATCCCCAGCTCCATCATCTGGGTGCTACTCTCAATCACGATGCGCTGCAGGAAAGTCTGCAGGACCTGTCGCTTGTCGTCTGTGATATAGAGCAGTGCATCGAACCAGGCATTCCAGTGGGCCACTGCGGTCCAGAGCGCCACCGTGGCGAGGACCGGCTTTGAGAGCGGAATATAGAGTTTGAAGAGAATCGTCCACTCCCCGGCCCCGTCGATGCGAGCTGACTCGATAATCGACTCCGGTAAAGACTGGAAGAAGTTCTTCACAATGATCACGTTGAAGGCGGTGATCAAGATGGGCAGGATCAAGGACCAGACCGTGTTGATGAGCCCGAGCTTTTTGATCAGCAAGTATCCAGGCACCAGCCCCCCGTTGAAGAGCATGGTGAAGACAATGATAAAGGTAATCAGGGAGCGATGCGGCATTTCGCGGCGCGACAGCGGATAGGCCGCCACACAAGTCATCATCAGCGTCAGTATCGTCCCCACAATCGTTCGTGTCAGCGTGTTCACATAGCCGGTCACGATATGAGGATTCGACAGCACCATCCGGTAACTCACGAGCGACACATCCTTTGGGTAGAGATGAAATCCCTCCCGACTCGCCTCCGTCGCCGTACTCAGACTGATCGACAACGTGTACAAGAATGGATAAAGACACAGCAATCCTACGATTGCCAATATGAAGAGGTTGGCTGCGTTGAATAGCTTTTCTCCAGTCGTTAACTTCATCGAATCACACTTCCATTCTCTATCTGCGTCTTTACCTCAATCTTTACCTTTGTCTTTCCCCGTGAGAGACAAAGGTAAAGATTAGGGCAAAGACAAAGACTCCCGCTCCCCAATATTCAATCTTCAATAACCCAGTATTCAATTCCCTACCATACCCCCTGCTCTCCTTTGCTGATCTTCTTCGCAAAGAAGTTTGCCCCCACTACCAGCACCAGCCCGACCACGCCTTTGAACATGCCGGCGGCGGTGGCGAGGCCGAGGTCCAGGGCCATCATGCGGCGCAGCACATAGGTGTCCACGATGTCCGCCACGTCATAGACCTGAAAATTGTACATGTTGTAGATCTGATCAAATCCGGCCGTCAGAATGCCTCCCAATGAGAGAATGAAGAGTGTAATCATCGTCGGCACCAGGCAGGGGAGCGTGATGTGGAGTGTCTGCTGCCATCGGTTGGCCCCATCGATGGTGGCGGCCTCGTAGAGGCTTGGGCTGATTCCCGAAAGCGACGCCAGATAGATGATGGCGCCCCAACCGGCGCCCTGCCAAATGCCCGTCGCAATGAGAATGGTGATAAACCAGGCATCATTGGTCAGAAAGGTGATCGGCTTGCCGCCAAATAGCTTGACGGCCGCGTTGACGGGCCCCGCGCCGCCGAAGATCATCAGAAAAATGCCGCCCAGGATAACCCACGAGAAGAAGTGCGGCAGGTAGGTCAGTGTCTGAATTGAGCGCTTGTACCCCATCTGGCGCACTTCGTTGAGCATCAACGCCAGGATCACGGGAAAGAAGAATCCCACGCTAAGACGCAGAATGCTGATCGTCAGCGTATTGCCGACCGCACGCGGGAAGTCCTCGCTACCAAACAGGCGTGCGAAATTATCCAGCCCCGCCCAAGCGCTCCCGAACACGCCGTCGCTCATGACATAGTCCTTGAACGCAATGACCAACCCCACCATCGGTACGTAGTGGAAGATCAGGAAGAACGCCAACACTGGCACAACCATCGATATCAGGCCGAGATGGCGGCGGTATTTGTCGAATACGGGGTTTCGTGTAGCGTCGGTCATCGTCAATGTCTTCGTGTCATTTGGGCTTCGCCCGTCAGTTGGCGCTTCGCGCCGTCAATTGCTCGCGTCATTGCCCTTTGGCTTATCATTTTGTCATTGGGCTGCTTCGCAGCTGTCATTATCGTCCCAGTTCTCGAGGTACGTGGCAGGGGATTCTTTTACTCGGTCTGTGGTTCCCTGCGTGCCGATTGATTTGATGTAGTTGTTGAGCTTGATTCCGATTACATTTAGATCCTTAACAAGGCTATGATATTCATCTTCCCCCACAATTCTGCGTTTATGAGCTTTTGTCAGCCATGTTTTCGTTTCGAATAGAGAGCCTCGTGAGTAGTAGCAGAACTGCCTGTTTTCCTTGTAATGAAATCTCCCAAAGCCCTCGCTCAGATTAGCGGCCATCGAGTCTGCCGCACGAACCCACTGCTTTCCAACGGTATCCTTCTGAAAATAGTTCCATTTCTCGACAATCACCCAAACCCTCTCCCCAATATCCATCGCAAGGTTGTAAACCTGCAGTTCCTCAAGCCTCATCTCCCCCCCCCTCCAAATGACGTCGCAAAGCGCCCAATGCCCCCTCAATGACAGCCGCGCAGCGGCCAATGACCTCCCACAATGACGGCGCGAAGCGCCAAATGACGCAGCGAAGCCGCGCCTGACGGCCGAAGGCAAAATGACTATTCCCCCACCCCAACCATCTCATAAATCCCCTGCATCTCCTCAAACATCTGGTTGGCTTCGTCGATAATGACATCGCCGCCGCGCCGCCGCCATTCGGAGACGAAATCGTCAAATGTATCGATGTCGCGGTCGCCGACAACCATCTCGATGAACACAGTCATCTGATAGTTTACGAGGTCTCCGAGATAGCGGCCGGACGAGGTCACGACGTCTGACTTGCCCAGAACGTTCATCATGCCCCATTCCATTCGCTTGTTGCGCGCGTTCCATTCGCGATCGGCGGCAGCCATGTACTTCTCGTCGTAGACTTGATCGAGGGCGGATGCAAAGTAGAACATACACGCCCCATCGAGGAGCTCGGCCATATTCTGACGACGCCGGTCGCTTTCGTCATAAGGCGGCAGGCTAATCACGCCTTCCTTTATCTTCTTGCCGTCAGCACGGACATACGTCTCTGGATTGTAGTCCCAGTGCAGGCCACGCTTCCCGTGGCGGGCCTCCATGTAGAGCGCCTCGTCACAGGCAATGGCCTCCATCATATCGAGGATGCGAATGACTTTCTCCGGATGCTGCTCCAGTTGCCTGCCGAACTGTAGGATATGGGCCGCGCCGCCCCAGGTACGACCTCGACGGACGCCATCCTTGTCGCGCAGGGGAGGGCCGGGGACCAGCTCAGCAGATGGGCAGAAGGCCAGTGTCTTGCTGAGCAGCGATGTCGGATCCGTCTCATCGTAATAGAATAGGTGGTCAACCGGATGTATGTATCCAACCTTGCCATTCACGAACGCGATCTCATTTTGACGGCCCTGGGTGTCGAGCGGGAAATCAGGATTGAGCAGATCCTCGGCGTACCACTTGCGCAGCTCGCGCAGCGCCTCTTTCGTTTCTGGAAGCAGGCCGCCCCAGATCACCTTGCCATCGCGTTCCATGAGGTCGAAGGCCAATACGCCGTAGGCGGCAAAGACCTCCACGAAGGCAAGCGACCAGTGATGGATAACCGGTGACCAGCCGTAGGTGTCCTGAATGCCATTACCATCAGGGTCATTGTGTCGAAAGCGGTAGAGCGCTTCGTGCATCTCATCCACCGTCTCCGGCACCTTGTCGATGCCCACATTGCGGAGCCAGTCCATTCGCCAGCAGCTGATGCGTGGCCGGTTGGCACCTGCGCAGACCGTTGGCAGTCCGTAGTTCTTGCCCTTGTACTGCGCGTAGAGCCAGGCTTCCTTGCCATACGTGTTGAGCCACTTGACATAGGTGGGGCAGTGCTCGAGAATCACCTCGTAGGGAATTTCCATAATGAAGCCATTGCGCAGGTTGGCGCGCACCTGCAGCGGATCGCCGCTCCACATGACGTCCGGAATATCACCACCACAGAGCATCAGCGGACGACGCTTGGCGTAGGCATTGCCATCCATGAATATCGGATTCAGTTCCAGATTGAAACGCTCCTCCAGATTGCGCTCAATCCAGGAGTCAGGCTTGCCCGATGCGTAGGAGATAATCCCCTGCCAGCTCAGCGCCAGCGTCTGCGCCAGATCGTCCTGCACGGCATCCCAATTGACCGGACTCGGTTGCGTCAGTCGCTCGCGCGACTTCGGGTCGGTCGGAATCAGCGCAGCAGTCAAGACCACCACCAGCACCACCGCGATTAGAAATATTTTTTCCTTCAAAGTCATTCTTCTGACATACTCATTAGACGTTTCTTAAAACACCATCTTCAGCCGGTCGAGGCTGAGATGACTGGTGCAGCGCAGGACGGTGTCGGCGTTGTGGAGATCGAGCTTGTCGCCGATGCCGACAGAGCGCATGCCGGCAGCACGGGCCGCCGCCACCCCGGCAAATGCATCTTCGATTACCACGCAGTCCCGCGGTGCGATCCCGATCTTCTCTGCCGCCAGGAGCATCCCTTCGGGATGCGGCTTGGAGTTGGTGGTGTCGTTGCCGGTCACCACCTCGTCGAACAGCTCCCGGATTCCCAGCTTACCTAGGATCTTGTCGGTGTTGCGACTCGCGGAACAGATGCTCGTCTTGATGCCGGTGCCGCGCAGCTCGCCGATAAGCGCCTTGATGCCCGGCAGCACGTCCTCCGGCGTCAGGCTCTCGAGCATGTCGACGTAACGGTCATTCTTGGTCTGGGCCAATGCGGCCTTTTCGCCGGCGTCATAGTCCCGCTCGGCTCGCTCGAGGATGATGTCGAGGCTGGCCATGCGACTGACCCCCTTGAGCCGTTCATTGATGGTCTCGTCAAAGTAGATCCCCTGCTCGTCCGCGATGCTCTTCCAGGCCTGGTAGTGATACTTCGCCGTGTCGGTAATCACCCCATCCAGGTCAAAGATGGCGCCCTTGAGCGTCGCCGGAGTTGCCACGTCCTCCGGCATGGATACCACCTGCGTCTCGGAAGAGAGCGTGACAGGGCAACCATAGAGGGAGACGTCCACTGGCGTGCCCTCCTTAACGGCTGCCGAGACCTCGCCGGGCCGC
>JABGOW010000272.1 GCA_018645275.1 Verrucomicrobiota bacterium | reverse complement strand
GTAGCTGCTGTCACAACGTTGTCGTCGCACCTCAGCCCTCAACTCAAGTCGTCTCCGCCTGACATCCTCGGGGGCATTCACATACAGACACTGGAAACCGTATCCTTCCCCCTTAATCATGCGGTGCTTCTCTTGCCGCACCTCCTTACTGGGAAAACGGGCGTCCCAGAGGACGGAGAATCCCTCACGCAGAAGAAGGACTACGGCCCGGTCCACTGCCCAGAAAAAGCGTTCATCTTCCTCGCCTGACAATGACGGAGCAGCGAGGACAGCAACGCGAAGCTTGTCGTTCTGTATCCTCACAAGAGGGAGCTGTGAACAGAGAGCGTCAGCCAAGGCACTCTTGCCGCTACCGGAGTCGCCTGTGAGGATAGTCAATGAAGGCTGCACACTCTTGGTGAGGTCTCCGCATTCGCTCAGGAGATTGACGACGATGGCGTCTGGAAGCTCATGGGGTGGCCTAGGAGGCCGAATGTGTCCGCCACTTGCTGGCCTCTGGGAGTTACTCACTCGTCGCAGTCCCCATACGGGCGTTCCCGAGGATAGCAGGTCGGGCACTGTGAGGAATTCCACTTGCCCGCGCAACTCCCTCAGGAGGAGGTCGAGGGCGGCCAACGTGGAGTACCTGTTGCGGTCTGGACACCTGTAGGATGAGTCGTGCAGAAGCACGATGCTTCCTCGCTGGCGTCCTGAACGTATGGCCGTCAGAATATCGCTGGCGCCGAATGGTCCCCAGTCGCCGCTGTCCACATCCCAGCCAACTGGCACATATCCTTCGCGCCTGACTGTCTGACAGGCCGCACGGTTGAATGATCCGAACGGGGGGCGGAAGAGCTTCGACCCATGCGGCACCCCTAGCATGTCAGCAGCGCGCTTAAGTTCAAGAATCTGCTCCTCCTCAGACAGACAAGGGAACCGCCGATGGCTGTAGGAGTGGTTACCTACCGCGTGGCCGCTCCTCACCACCTCCTGCACGAGTTCGGGGTTCCCCTGGGCAGCACTGCCGAGCATGAAAAAAGTCGCTTTGGCACCATTCGACGCCAGAAGGCGAAGGACTGCTCGCGTGTGGGGCGGGTTTGGGCCGTCATCAAATGTCAGGGCCATGCACTGCCTATGAGTATCGACTCTGACTAGCACATCCCCTGCCGCGGCCGATGCAGCCAGCTCGCCCAACGTCGTCATATTGTCACTGTTCATTTGACATCCTCACAGTCCGCCGGTCCTCGCACCACCCTCGGGCGCGTGGCAAGCGTCATAGGCATTTGTCGCCTTGGAGGGTAACGAGGTACGACTCGGACGCCCTGAAATGAGCGACATGGTGGCCCGCGATCCTGTAGAAGGCCCTGGCTGGGCGAAAGGCCATTGCGGCTATCAGGCCTGCATGGGGGGAGACCTGATCACCGACGCGCAGGTCAACGAGAGTGCCGCAGTAGGGCATCAAGCATCTCTGAAATGCCGGCACCGCGATGACCCCAATCCCTTCCGAGATGCCGAACTCGCAAAGCCCTTTCAGGAGCCTAGACGAAACATCCGCGCCAGCATCCCCCCACATGTCAACGCACTCCAGGAATCGGAGGCCTGTCTCGTGGACTGTTCGCTCGACCACGACGCAGTAATCCGCGACGTTCTCTCGAGTGGAGATGCCGAACAGAAGTTTCTTATGTGGCCCGTTCGAGAAACACTGCCAGTTGATGATCCGCGATGTGCGGACGTTGGTGTTCGCGTACAGCCCCTTCGTCCGGGACCACAGCGAATCGAACCTGCCATCGGCTCGATGCATCTGTGCAAACGACCCGGTAGCAGAATCTCCTCCCCCCTCGGATGTCCCACACCCGGGGAGAGACTGTCGTCTCAGGGTTGGTGTGCCGACGTAGACCTCGCTTGCAGAAGGCGCGCCTCCGTCAGCAGAGACGATGCCGATCGTTTGAGGCAAGGGCAGTGTGAGGAATTTCCACCGGGGCAGAAGGCGGACAACTCTGCGGTTTGGTGTTGTATCAAACACGACGTCACGTTCAAAGTGATGTAGCAGCTTCCGGAAAAGCTTGAGGCTGTGCGGACGGAAACCATC
Organism: Verrucomicrobiota bacterium; assembly: GCA_018645275.1. Taxonomy (GTDB): domain Bacteria; phylum Verrucomicrobiota; class Kiritimatiellia; order UBA8416; family UBA8416; genus JABGOW01. The sequence goes on along the minus strand of JABGOW010000272.1, from coordinate 7,208 downwards.
GCTGACGTACCAAGCTGCTGCGTTGCACACTGGGCGTTGCATGCCAGCGACGATCATCAGTGTCGGTATGGCCCCGATGAAACCAACGACTCTTGCTGATGCCGTTAGCATCCACCCGCGGGGCCAGCCAGGCACAAAGGCCGGATTCCTGTCCCACCAACTACCCATTCTCTCCAACCACTCAGATCGCCGTCTGCGGGAGCCTGGGAATTCGGCAAGGAAAGTCGCTACTCCGGCCACGTCCGCTTCATGGACCTCGCGGATCTCCACTTTGGTCATCTCACCCACTGCTAGTTGCCCTCTTCACGACCACCTGCACTTCCGAGTGACTGCGGGCTCCGCAGATTTCCCGACGCATGACTCGGAACGCGTGGCATGGACGATGTTCACTGCTGGCGAATAGGATACATGCCTTGGGGAAGCGCCCTAGTCAGGGAATCGACAGCGTCTTCATAGGACTTTGGCCTGTCGTCAGTCTCAACCAACTGCAGCTTCGCCAGTGCAGATTGGTAGGCGTGAGAGAAGTCGTGTGTCTGCCGGAACTTGGCGTCTTCGGCATCCAAGCTCCCTCTGTTACGCATTCCCCATAGGACCCCCTCCAGGAAAATCCGGTACTCCGGGTATCCAGAGTCCGCCAACGCCAACACGTTAGGGCGGATCCAGTCCTTGATTCGCAGAGTGTGGACGATTCCTCGGTAGAAGTAGGCCGACCAATCCTGCGCAAACTGGTGAACCGAAACGATCTCACCCTCTTGCCGGAGCGGCGGACGCCATTCTCTATCGACAAAGCCCCCTAGCACATCACTGTAGTTGTGCTCAGGTTCCGCCAAATCGGCTGCTTCTAGGTACTTGTCATGGAGGCCAACGGTCTCTTCCGTCCTGTAGCAGAAGATCCCTCCGGCTGTTCGCCACCGGCCCTGGACTACCCAATCAAGCAATGGCGGCAACCATCGGCCGTACTGTGGGTGTGGATGTCTCCGCAATACGTCGGACATCCAGGCTCCGAAACCAGGGAAAGGGATGACATCAGCATCAATGCTCATCACATACGGGAACCTACCAACCCAGCGGGAAAAGGCCGAGTGCGTTGCGGCGGCAGCTCTGTAGAGCGGGCAAGCGTCCGCAACGATCTGGACCTCGCCGACAAGCGGATCCCTTCTCACTGCCTCCAGGACAATGCCGGCGGTCGCTTCACCTGTGCTGCGTATGACCACGCCATATTTCATGGCTTCCCCCTCCCTCGTGTTCCGTCGCCGTGCTCCGCGTCGTACCTGGCGACTATTGTGTTGATTATGTTGGTCGTGGAGTTGTGTTTCCGTATGGGGGGAGTGACCATCCTGCAACCGATCTCGCGCAGTTCCGTCTCGTATTCAGCCGTCCTAGCGTCATGTGAAACCACCACATCCGGGCGGAGCTGCCGTAACACGCGCGGCAGTGACGTCGTTTCTCCCTCTTCCTCTTTGATCTCGGGGGCCACGAACACATAGTCAACGCATCTCATCGCGGCAACAACGGCAGCCCGGCCATCCTGATGGCGTACTGGGCGAATACTGCCTTTCCGCTGCGCAACACGCTTGTCGTTCGCGACTGCCAGTACAACCACGTCGCCATAGCTGCAGACATCTTGAAGGAAATCAACGTGTCCTGCGTGGAGGATATCGAAAACCCCTCCGGCCAGAACCAGCTTCTGCTCCTTGTGCCGACGCCGAATTCCAGGCAGATCAGCAAAGTCCACGACCATGTGCCCCTCCCTTCGTTACCTGCGGCTGTGCCCAAGTCCACGCTTTAATGAAATGGCACAACCTTCGTATTTGGGATCCATTGAGTCTCTGAATGGTGGACTCCTCACCCAGAGCCACTGACTTCCATCGCCTCTTCGGAAGTGGCTTGCCGCATGGTTAGGCTTGGATGGTGGCAGGGGGAGTGCCAGGGAACCAGCAGATCCTCTGCCGTCCAGACCGCAAACCAGCCAGCTTCACAGCCGTGGGAACCATACGCTCAACTGTCACTCTGTCCAGTGCTCAACTCACCCGAAACGAGTTGTTGGTGGTCATCGTCACCCTACTGGAGGCTCCCGACTGGATTCGCAATGACATCCGGCTCAGGAGCCGCCTCAGAGAGCACCCCAGAACTACCGGCTGCTCAACGCTGATACCCCTTCGCCTCTTATCGAGTGACTTCGAGTCTGCTGACTGCCGAAGCACGCGTCACTGGAATGAACGTCCTGCCGAATACGAACGACGGCACCACAAGCCGACAGACCAGCGCGTCGCTGCAGAACGGCCTTACCGCCAGTCAGCATCCAGTGCAAGCCTTGCGGAGCGCTGGCTGAATGGTCGTCGGTCAGTGACGACGCCAAGCGCTCCCAAGTGTGCTGAAGGGCTGCAGCTGTCTGTCTCCCATTCGACGCGTCCGCAGGACGTTGAACAGTCGCGAACGGCAGTTGGCCCAGATCAGTATAGGCAGTCAGCTCAAAGTCCGTTACCAATGCCTCAATACTGATCTTGGACCACTGCAAGCACACGCCCTGCATGCGCGTAAAGGGCCGCCGCTGAGCATCCGTCACGGCCTAGAGGCATTGAGGCTGGCTCTGGCACACAGCGCCTCTCTTCGACTGGGCCCCCGGTTGACCGCGGCGGCCCGACATGGTACTTGCAGCCATGAACTGCTCGCCAGATGGCGCTGAACTGGATCACCGGCGCCAGGCTGCTTCGCTTGGGGCAGTGTGGAAGACAAATGGCACCATGCATTAGGTCGCAGTGGCAACCGACGAAAAGTACGTCAAGACCACAGGGGTCTGTCACTATACCTGGTTACCTGTTAGCATGAAGAGCCGCACGGTCTGGCGCTGGAAGTCTCCGAGGATCGGCCGAGGCAGAGAGCCCGTGATTGCCACTAGGAGTACCGTTCACTAGCGCTGGCGCGGCAGCCAGAGCAGGGCGGCCCGCCATCCCACAACACCGCGGCTGCATTGCTCCGTGTCAGGCCAAGGTGCTGGCAAGAGCGCCGCCGTCCACCGCGATCACCGTACCCGTTGTGTAACTCCCCGCGTCACTGGCTAAGAGAAGGGCCGGGCCGGCCAGTTCGTCAGGACGCCCCCAACGACCAAGTGCTGTCCATCGAGTGAAGTTCTCCCGCTGACGATCGGTGGGCGTTGCATCTGGAGCTCTGACGTTGAAGGGGCCAGGGGCGAGACAGTTCACTGTTATCCCGAATGGTCCAAGGTCAATGGCGCTGGCACGCGTAAAGCCAATGAGCGCTGCCTTGCTCACTGAGTAAGCAGCGCACTTTCTGCGACTCGCGAGGCCGAGGACAGAAGAGACGTTGATGATCCGGCCCCAACCGCGCTCCTTCATTTCCCCGGCCAGCGCGCGTGTCAGCATCATGCAACTCGTGAGATTCAGTTCCAGTAGTTCGTCCCAGTCCCTTTGGACAATGTCAGTCACTGCTTGGGCATGGTGACTCCCGGCGTTATTCACAAGTATGTCGATCTTGCCGAATGCCTCTCTGGCCAAATGCGCAAGCCGTGCAACATCCTCACGCCGAGTGAGATCTGCCGGAACGAAAGCCACTCTTCCCGTGCCTTCGGTTTGAAGCCGAGATGCCGTCGATTTCAGGGACTCCTCCTGCCGGCTGGCAATGACCACATCGGCGCCATATTGGACGAATGCTCTCGCTATCGCTTCCCCAAGCCCCCTGCTCCCTCCCGTGACCAACGCGCTGCGCCCTGAGAGGCTGAAAATGTCGTGCGCCATCGAATTGGACTCCTGGATTGCATCCATCGGTTGGGGGAGAAATGCCCCGTCTTACACAAAATCGGATCGCTTTGAACGGTACCAAGACGCTCCCTTGACCGCCCCCAGTATCTCAGCCGCAAGAGCATCGTCAACAACGCCTCCCGTCACCGCATCCAGACGGCGCAGGAACTCGTCGATCGGGCTGGTGCGATGAACGATGGGCACAGGAACACTTCCTGCATGGACGGCCTCGTGCAAGGCGCGTCGGCGCTTCCCTCGCCATTGGTCTGAGAAGTCGTGCACTGTGGTAATCCTCCCCCAGCATTGCTCCAGATCCTTCGCCCCGGCAAGCTCTCCGGTAACGTAGCCCTCCCCTTCGTGCGTGATGGTAGTCATCCAGGAGGCGCTCAAGCAACCTCGTGCCATCCTGTCCCGTGAGGCGAGCAAGAAGAGCCCCTCCTTGATATCAAACCTGGTGGCATCCCCTGTGTCTCGTTTGATCGGCTCGACAACCGCGTGGGCAATGCCCCTCGCCAGCTCTGGGAACAGCTTGCCCTGCGGTTGCGGACACACAGGGACGGCGCCCACGTAGTGCCGCAAGCGCGGCCGGAACACAACGAACGGCAGGCTGCCGTCGCTCAATGCCAAGATGCGCTCGAGCGAGTTCCTGATTTCTCTCAATTCCTGCATCGCAGTAGCCGCAGGCAGCGCGAAGCTCACTCCGAACGCCGGAACGCCCAAACGTCGTGCTGTCTTCGCTGCCGCCGCGACATTACGGACCACACGCTCGAACTCATCAAGTGGGGTCCCGTAGAGTGTGGCTCGAGTTTCGGCGGTCCCGGCGTCCAAGCTCACACGCAGGAATGCGGGGCGCTCACTGAGAAGAGCGGCGGCAAGGGGCTCAGTCAACAGTAGGCCGTTGGTTATCAACCCCCAGCGCAAGCCGTGGAGTCGGGCAGACCGTGCGATATCGACTACATGGGGGTTCAGAAGGGGTTCGCCTCCGCCGGTCAGGATAACGGACCGCACGCCGAGAGTCACTGCTCCTGCGAAAATCACGTCCGCGAGGGCAGGCTCCAGAACAGCTAGCCGCCCCGTTGCATCGACCTCTCCACGGGCGCCGGAGATCCGGTACTGACACAAGGGACAGCGAGCGTTACAGGTTAGGCTGGGCCACACGTCGAGCGTGACAGGGCTAATCGCGGCGCTCCTGCCAGTCAGATGTTGCACTACGCGGCGAGGGTCGTGGAACACCCGGAGACCGTCGTATTCTGGTTGAGCAGGGCCTCGCTCTGTTACATGCTCCATGAGTTTGAGCACCTGGGATGTTACCCTCGACACTGTCATCCGCACACCTCAAACAGCATTCCGTTGTCCTTGAATACGTTCATCCCGAATGCTCCCTCATCGGTCAAGTCGCGCAGGAACCGTGGAGTATCGGTCAGGTAACTCAGTCCATAGCCGCGAAGGCGCTCGATCCAGTACGACTGAGGCTGGCAGTTCACATGATGGTAACCAGGCTGCCCAGGTTTGGCGGCAGCAACGAACGCGAGTCGCCGCGTATTCTGGGCAATCGTGGCGAGGACGTTTGCTTCCCCAGCGCGAGGCACGTGCTCCAGCACCTCGACACACCAAGTCAGATCCACCTTGACGGGCCACTCGACCCACTGCTTGGTGAAGTCGGCCACCAGCAACCGTTGGCGGTTGATCGCAGGTCCATCCAGCACCGCGACGTTTCCCTCCAATCCCCAGGCTTCAATCCCGATCGCACGGAAACGGTCCAGCGTTAGGCCGATCCCGCAGCCGATATCCAAGGCAGTTGCGACGTCGAAATGCTGAGCGATCATCTGGATGAAATCCTCGTCCCACTCCACTTGGTCCTGGAAGTGTCCTCCCAGGTAAGGAGATAGCGGCCGAGGCCCAACGGCCAGCCTGGAGAGTGTGGCCGACTCAAATCGCCGAAGAAAGTCGATGATGCATTCCGAAATGTACCGCGCCTCGGTAAGTTGGGAGTCGAAGCGCAAGAACGGAACCCCGCTGTCGCTCAACCAGGCACAGAGTGCTTCCGAGCCACCCACACTCCGTGCAATGTACTGCAGTGGAACACCGTGCTGTCTGGTGGCTTCCCGTTCACGCAAAGCACGATAGGGTGCGGTTACCACCGCAACACAATCATACTGCTCAAGGTCCAGGATCCCGGCTGCAAGCAACGCGATGTAGTCGTGGTGGGGAAGCTCTACGATAGCCGATGGAGCGTCGGGCAGACTACTCAATAGCCGCAGAACGGCCTCATCAACCATCTTGTCGGGCAACGGACCGGTGTGCCCACGCTCGGCACACAAAGCCTGCACTTGAGTGTCCAAGCCAAGGTACTCACAACCCGCGAGAGCGGCCTGAAGGCATTGGGCCACGCAGGTCTTTCCAGCAGCCGGGGGACCGGCAAGCAACACTCGTCTGGCAGGTTTGGGCATTTGCTCTCCTCACTTCAACGGGGGCGGGAAGGGGCGCCCGGCTGTGCGTCCTCGTCTGGGAGTTCGTGGTTACACCGGCGGCAAATCGAGGACATCGACCAATCTGCGGCCAAGTGGGCACTGCGGAATAGCGTCATCGCAGGAGACAGCCACAAGGCCCGAAAGGTCTGGTGGCTCAAACTGCCCACGATATAGGAAGCATGTCCGGCCGCTTCAGGATACACATTGCAGCACATTTTCAGCCGGCCTCGGTAATCGATTGAGGCCGAATGGCTAGTCATCCTGCAAGGCTTAGTCCTGTCCGCCTTCGATGCCAAGGGCACCGTGCCACCGCGCCAGTTGTAACGGGCTATATCCGGCGTAATGACCTCAATGTCCATCTCTCCGACGCTGCCGACAGCAGCTGGGCCTTGGCGAGCTGGCCTCCTTTCCCACTTGCACAGTCCCGTCATGCCGCGATCACGCAGCCAACGACCGATTCGGCTCGCGTCGCCGGCCATCGGGTCATCCGCCATTCGGTCTGGGTACAATGTGACCCTAAGGTAGACAACACCCAGGTCTGCCAGAGCATTCACCGAACATGCAGACAGGAAGTCACCATTGCTGAAGATGCTTGGTCTGCAGGCGGGGAGCTGGTCATGGACTAGATCCAGCTCAGACACGAGTCTCGGGTTGGCGAGGGGCTCGTTGAAGTTGTGGAGCGCCAACCATCCTGTGTAGCCATCGTGCTTGAGTTCCTGGATGATCCGCTCGAGAAGATCCCATGGCATCAACTGCTGGGTATTCCGTGCCCCGATCACGCCGTTTGGGCACCAATCACATTGGCGGTTGCAGTAGCTCGATGTCTCGATCTCAATGTACTGAGGCAAACTCACGGTGAGTCCATTCCAGTCACCGGCACTGGGCATTGATGATATCTGCGACGACCCGCCGCCCATGCATGCCCAACTCCCGGATGGCCCGCCGGTTATGGCCAACCTGCAATTGGGTCGCGACGGGG
>JABGOW010000226.1 GCA_018645275.1 Verrucomicrobiota bacterium | reverse complement strand
CGCCGCTAATCTACCCCGAGAGCCCAGATCCACCCACAAGAAACTCAGTAGTCCCGACAGAAGTAACCGGCGTAGGTCTCGCCCAGCCCGTGAACGCCGCTGTCGGTGTGGATCTCGATGAACGCCGCGCTCCGTACACGGCGCAGCTGCGATAGGTAGGGATCGAGCGTGCACGGCCCGGTCAGCAGATGAGTCTGTACATCAGTGATCTTCATGTCTCTATGCCTTTGTATAGAACACCACGTTCCCCCGGGGCGCGTCCGCTGCTCCAGGCCGCCGACTGCCTCCCCTGGCAGAACACAGCCCCGGTTGGGGAACAGTCAATACTACTTGAGTACATACACCTTTGTCTCATAGGGGCCAAAATCTGACTCATACACACCATCTTCAATCTGTAGCATCCTATCACCATCGAATAGTCTCTTTCCGCCCAGACTGAACCTTGCCTTTAGGTTCTGCCGCGTATCCAGGGGATTGATGAAAGCCACCGCTGTTTCTCCCTCCTTGTTGCTTCTCACCCAGACCTCAAATGGTTCGGGAACCTCCACAACTAGCTTGGTATGACTGCGCGGTGTAATCATGAATGATTCAAGTACTTGCAGTTCCTTCACCAGTTTACAGATAGACTGCCACACCACAGGAGCGTCCTTCTTCATATCATATCGTGGCCGCGACATCCAGTAGAAGATCACGCCGTCCGCACCGGCAGCCAAAGACAGAAATGCCTGACACTTCATCTGGCCATAACTCGGCCTTGTGACCGGACCATACTTCGCCACCTTCCCACGCTTGATGCCGCCAGAATCATACTCGGCATCAAACGCTTCTATGATTGCCCAAACAGGTTTCGATGGCCCGCCCATTTCACGACAGTTCCTCACCCATTCACCAACTGTGGAAAATGGTTTACTACGCAATAGAGGATATGGGTCACACCCGACGATATCCACATGTTGAATGTAGTTTCTCGCGTTCTTTGACTGCACAGCTACCATATTGGAGAAGGCGACGAGAGAGGGATGGAATGGGTCAATCATCCTGATCACTTCAGTCGCGTTCTCCATCTCCTTAACCCCTATGTTCTGAGGTGCAGGCTCATCCATCACATACCACGCAAGAAGAGATGAATGCGTCATCAGGCTGGACACGTATTCCATGATCTCACCATTCTCCCTCCTTCTGATCCATCCGCGAGGCATCCCGAGAAATATCTTGATATTGTTCTCCTTGGCACGCTCCAGATGCAACTTCGCTGTTGCCATCAAGGAATCATAGGGCTCCTCTCTCTCAAACACATATGAATGGGCAAGATTGAAACCCGCCTCCACCAATCCAGAGAAATTGGCGGGATCATCGCTTGGATCACAATACGCACCTATCGGGAAAAAGGCCTCGTCGTCAACATAGGTTACTCCTTCCTTGTAGGAAACTCGGCTTTGCGGTTTGACATTGCTATAGTAATCAACTGCCGCAAAATGCTTACCTTGTCCGTCCCCAAAACTGAATTCAACCTTATGGACAGATGCGGAAAGATCCTGTCGTGTCCTGAACGTCAGTAGAGTCTTCTTGAAGGACAATACATCGGCAGGAAGACCGTCGATATTGACACCAACATCCACCACATCTGTGGAAAATACACGAGCACTCAATACCGGTCTAAGGTCATCGGACCACTTGAACTCCGATTCCAATATTGGCGGCCACTTCTGCGCATCGTCTGCTATGGTGAACGACCGAATGTCGGAGCAATAGTGTTCTCGGTCAGAGGCACGACCAACCTTAGTTCTTTCCTGTACCTGCCAATACCAGGTGCTTCCATTGCCCAAGAAGTGCGGAAGCATGAAGCGATTGTGCGACCCAACCAAGAACAACTCTCGGTTCTTCACCAGAGTGTGATCGCTGGCAATGACGAGTTGGCAGCTTCTACCTATGTCCTTCCACGAGAAGGACGGACGGCCATTATCCAGCACGACCTTATCCAGAGGCCCTGCCAACGCCAGTGATAGCGCGCTGCCATATTCTGATACCGTGAGATCCCGGAACCACGCTTTCCCTTTCCCTTCCAACCCAATATACAGCTTGGCGAAGCCCACACTTTCAGGAGCGATGTTCGTGGAAAGGATGCGTAGTCCGACCCACGGCGACGAGCCCCCTATCCCCATGGGGTATGATCCTCCCGGAATGAAAGACTTATCCCTATCAACCCACTCCACAAAGACAGTTGCGCCCCGTTGACGTTCGAACAAGACTCCCTCAGTCTTGACCTGACAGGCAACTGAATATCGTCTCCCCGGCTTCACCTTGATGTAGATGTACGACAGCATCCTTTCTCGATCAAGATTCGTCACCTCCAGGCACTTGACGCCATCATCGCCAACAGTTGTCTTGGCCTTCTCGAGGACCCACGCGTCGGCCTTTAGGGCAGACACTGGCCTGTTGAAAGGTTCGCTAAAGATGGTCTTGCCCTTCTTGTCGTCCGCTACAGCGTTCATGGCCACCAACATGAGAACTCCGAGTATGGTTACAATTCTTGTGCTCTTCAGTTTCATATGGAGGACACCCGATAGTGCGTTTGGTCTTGGCATATGAGATCAACTCCTAGGGCGGGAATGGTAACTGCTGGTGTCGTGGATCGCTTCAGATCCGCTCGTGAACTTACCCTACCTGATCTGGTCCAGATGCCGATCCATCCACGCCCACGCCATGTGGTAGAAATCACGTGATGATGTATGAGTCAACTCCGGGTCATGATAGAGAGCCTTCTTGCCTGGCAGGCGATCGAGTACAGCCTGGATCGTCTCGGGCGGGCAGGCAGTATCGCGGCCACCGCTACTTAGCAGCGTCGGCGCATGCAGGCAGGACGCGAGTGAGACAGGATCGAAGGAGGCATAGGTACGCTGCGCCTCTGGCGTTGACAACTTCGAATCGGCGAAGGCCGTGTTGTTCGCCACGTCGCAGAGGAAGGGCAGATGCGCGACAACGGCGCGGATACGTGGCTCCAACGCGGCGGAAGACAGAACCAAGGCACCCCCCTGACTGGTCCCCATCATGCCCATGCGGGTGTGATCGATATCGTCGCGCGTACAGAGGTAGTCCACCCCACGCAGCAGATCCATGAAGGCGCCACGGTAGAAGTAGTGCTCCGGCGCATCGAGGCCGCGCAGCAAGTACTCCACGCCCGTGTCGCCGGACGGCGCGTCCTGCGATTCCCCCTGGCCGCGCGGGAAGACCTGCAACACTAGGTAGCCGCGCTGGCACTCGGCGAGGCTGACACCTTGCTGCCAGCCTCCATAGCCGGGTGCCGTAACGATCGCTGGCAACCGCGTCCCCGGTTGCACGGTTGGGACGGCGAGCTTCGCCGTCACCCGTACACCACCGAGACTGCGATACGTCACGCGGAAGGTACGATAGATTTCGTGATCGGGCGCCGCTTCGCATGTCGGTGCTAGCGCTTCCGCCCGCGTCTCGGCAATGGTCTGTTCCCAGAACGACTCACTTGCCATCAAACACCTCCGCTGGTCTCAGCAATGGCTATATCATACATGGCGACCCGCAGGACCTGCCTTCTGTCCTCGTTGAAAGAGTGGAACGCAGTCAGTACTTTCCCATCTTCTCTGACAACAGACGAGGGATAACCGATGTGCCTGTATCCTATATCAATATCCGTCTTTATGGATTTTTGAGGCGCAACCAGTGGAGGCGAATGTATGACACCGATATTCTCTTTACTGAATTCCCTACCATCTCTTGAGATAGCGATCCTGATCCCTAGGGGGTCTCGCCGATATCCATATGCAGCCAGCACGTAGCCATTCGCCAGTACGACCGGATCGATCGGATAGCCCCAGATGCCTGTGTTCTTGAATTGCGACCAGCTATATCCGCCATCGTCTGATTCTGCGGTATACATGTAGCCGGCGGGAAGATTCCCCCTGCAGAACTCGTAGTGCTGCCTCATACATGCAATCATCCTGCCATCCGGTGTGATTGCCATGCCTGGCTCATGGAATGCGTGCAAACTGGCACTGTCATATGCGATAGTTCCACGGCAATACCAGGTCAGGCCACCATCCTCGGAACAGGCTAAGCAACACCTGACCGATTCGCGGATACTCCCTCTACAGTTTGGGTCGAACAGAGTACCACTGACGGCCAGAAGCAAGGTCCCATCATCAAGTTCATGTGGGTTGTCCCATATATTTATCCTCCTCAGTGGATGTACATCAAACCCCTCCGGATGAGACCATGTTTTCCCGCCGTCCTTGGAGCGTGTGATATAGGCTCCCTTCACGCCGAATGGGGTATTTGAGGCAGCGCCACTGAGGTAGTTCGCATGGGCAAGAACCAGTATCGTTCCGTTCTTGAGTACTTTCAGAGAGGCGGATGTAAAACCCCATAGGTCATGCTTTTCCATGCAGGATACGGCTGTTGACTCGTCCCATGTCTTGCCGCCATTGAATGACTTAACAAAGACGATGTCACCATCGTCGGAATGTACGAGGCCACGTTGCCTGGCATATGCCATGAATACTTCATTCGGAGCGTTACCGATGGCCAAGCTCACTTCTGCGAGATAGTTGTCGGTATCAACCAAAGGCTCTATTACTTCCAGATTCTCTATTGAATAGTCAATCTTTTGCTTCATCTATATCTTCTCCTTTTCGATGTACCTATGGCTGGGCTGTCGGATACGCTATCGAAACCACGAGATCCTGCAAGATGATTGGCTCTGCACTGCTGCGGAAACGCACGAACTCCCAGCGCGCCGCGCCGGTGCCCGGTCCGGAGGCCGACCCGAACATCAGGCTACATGCGTTCCAGTCATCCAGTCCGTACCAGAAGCTGAGCCAATGGGTTCTGTCCTTGGCGGACGTCGTGTATCTGCCCGCGCCGTCCAGTTTGAGGACGCCGTCCACGTAGACCCGGATATCCTGCCCCTGGAACACGACCCGATAGGTGTGGAACGCGCCAGTCGTGTCGAAGGGAGAGGAGAGACCAGCGAACTTGAGGCCGATCCGGTCCGGCATCAACGTCAGGTACTCCACTGCTGTGCCATTGGCCAGGCGCAGGCAGGCGGCGAGGGGGTCGTCCGACGACACGACCTTCACCCGCACTTCCACGGTACTCTCCTCTTCCGGGCTGAGCTGCCACGGGTAGACCAGGCTGGGGGAGTCATCGGGCTCCGTGCCGTCATCGGCGAAGTGGAGTGTCCCGTCTCGGACCTCCTCGATGTACTTGGCACCGCCGGACAGACGCCGCCACGGCCACTGCGCCGCCCCTCTCAGCCTCTTCGTGCCCTGGTAGGAAACGGTCCACTTGTCCTTCGCCGCAACGAGGGCCGACCGTTCCCCGGGGAGCGGCGTGATCTGGATGTCGTTCAGCCCGGTCCTCACGGCTGATGGCGAGATGTTGAAGCCACACCACGCGCCCTTGGAGGCGGCGGGCTTCAGGCGCGTGCCATTAAATCGGACGTCCAATTGGCCGGTAGGAAGTGGCTCTTTCAGGTTCAGGTAACAAATGACCGCCGGTTTGAGCCCGGCAACGTCATCGCCGATCCGCAGTTGCGTCCGGGCTGGCTGGCCAGTCATGAGTTTCCAGGGATTCACCGGTGTCAGGAGGGGGACGGCCCGATGCTTCCGGCCATCGGGAATGGGTCCACTGGGGCCGGTATTGTCGCTGAGCGGGGAGAGGAAGTACAGCTTGTCCATTCTGGCGAGCCCGGCCGGATCGCCGAGCTCCCGCCACTGTGGCTTGGTCGGGTTGAACAGATTGAATAGGTAGATGCCATCGACCCCTGCCTGCCAGGCGGCCATCGCGCGACCGCGATAGGCCTCGACCGATTGGCGCTTGAACGGCGGCGTTACGAACTTCTCCCAGGTATCGCTCAGCCCGGCATAGACGGGCACATCGTGACGCTTCCCGAGCTGGACGAGGTAGTCCCAGTCGTTCAGTTGGAACATGCAGGTGCCGGTCACAAGGTCGACCAGCCCGTCTTGGAGCCACCGCTCCAGATCCATGCCAAGCTCCTTGCTGTAGGCCACCGAATCCGGAACCCGGATCGCCAGGAGAATGGGGCGGCCCCGGCGGAGGCCCTCGCGCTCGGTCATGTCGCGGATGCGGCGCATGAGACCGGTCAACAGGGCCAGTTCTTCCAGCGAGGCCTTGCCTCCCCAGGCAACACTCTTGAATAGGCACTCGTGTCGCAGGAAGTCGAGCTCAATGCCATCCAGATCGTGGTTGCGGCAGACCTCTTCCAGGCGCTGAAACACCCGCTCTCTCACCGCAGGTTGGCTGTAGTCCACACCAGTCCAACCCTTGAACTTCGGTCTCTTCCCAAAGCTGCCCATCAAGTACTCAGGGTGCTCCCGTTTGAAGCGAGAGAACCCGAAGAAGGGCTTGTCCGGGCTGTCGACTGAGTCATGCGTGTCGTTCATGCGCATGGTGCAGAACGCCTCCAGGCCATGGCTGTGGCAGAAATCCACTATCACCTGAAGAGGGCTGGTGCCCCGGGCGATCATCTCGGGGACGACGTTCCGCCGGGTGGCGAAGTACCTTCCCCTGGAGCCATCCTTGTAGTAGTCGCTGGCATTGCCCATCAACGTCTCGCCCACCTTGGTTGGGTGGAGGCTCATGTCGCCCTGCAGCGAGCAGTAGAAGATCGTGTCCACCTGCGACCCGACCAACGCCGTGGTGCGCAGCTTGAGCAGGTTCTCAGCCGTGGCGGGGCGGTTGATCGGGAGGGTGAGCGCGTCGTCCGCGTCGTTGTTGAAGATGATCCGCCGGCGGCGATGGGCTGCCTCCCGTCGTTGTACCCGCAAGACCTGCAAGGCATCGGGTTCGGGGGCGGCGGCTCCGGTCTGCGGCATCAAACACAGCCCGAGCAGGAGAAAGGCGTGAAAGCCAAGAATGCGCAGTGTGAGACGGGTGCGAAGAGCGGGTGAGTGCTTCAATGGAGTGTGCAACAGGTAGAGATTTGCGTTTCGATTACGGGTAGGAGGATAGGGCAGAGAAGGTGAGGATGCAAGGGGTTGGGTGAGGTTGTTGTTGCCATGCTGGCGACAAGCAGATCCCATGGCAGAGACTGCCCCTGCTCTCACGTTTGGGAAGGCAACTGACCAAAGTGCGGGTGTTGGGGCGCGAACAGTCACGGCACCGGGTCGCCTCTGCCGCTTCGGCCCCAGGCTCTGACGGGAGGATTCAGCCATGGAATTCGCCGCGCTTGCCGCGATCTGGGGCACGAAGAGCCCAAGCTCGCAGACTGGCACCAGAAAAAAGCGCCGCTCGGCCCCTATCCCTCGCTCTCGGCCAGGGCCTGGACGCGCCGTACTAGGTCGCTCGGCGGGTCAAAGCCACCAAGGGCGCCCCCGGCAATGGCCTGGCGGCACAGGCTCAGGTGCTTCTGCCAACGGAACTGGTGGCAGATGGCGAACTTGGTCTTGCTGGATGCCTCCAGTTCTTGGAGTGCGCGCCAGTCGTCCACGGCCAGGGCGATGGGCTTCTCCACCGTGCACAGCGGCACGTCGTGCGCACTGACAATGCTCATGAACTCCACCCGACTATGGGGCGGAGTGACGAGATGCACGATGTCCGGCTTCTCCTTGATCAGCGTCTCCGCCAGGTCCGCGTAGGGGGTGATGCCATACTTCTCGGCGAGCGGTTCGCGACGGTCGGGGCTTGGCGCACAACAGGCGGTGAGTTCCGCGTTGTCGATGGTCAGGTATGCCTCGATGTGAGCGGGTGCCCGCCCGCCACAGCCGACCACAACGGCCTTGTAGGTTGCCATCTGAGATATCTCCCTTGGTGCCACGGATGCACCATGACCTTGCCGCACCTTCCGGTTGGCTGCAAGTCCCGCGCCCGGGCTTCGATGGGGAACTAGAAGAAGGCACCCCGCCATTTGAAGGCATCGAGGTTGATGAAGGGCTCCTGCCCGTCGGGATGTCCCTTCCGGCCCTGGCAGACGATCTTGATGGTGTGCTCAGCATGCGGCAGACCGCTCTTCTTGTAGAGCTCAACGGCCAGTTTCTGCTTGGGCGCGTAGGGGTTGACCTCAGCCACCTTCCTGCCGTCAATGTAGACGTCGGCATAGCCGCGCCACGGACCTTGGGAGCCCACCCAGACGATGTCGGTGCCGGTGAACGTGAACTCGAAGAAGCTGTCCTTCGTCTTCGTGAAATGCTCATCGTCGTTGATGAGGCCGGGCGTGGCCTTCGACATCATGACCGGGCCGTAGGTAATCGAGGGATCATCGTCATTCACAACCGTGAAGCCGGACTCCTCGTCCCTGTAGGTCGAGCTCTTCCTGGCGGCTCTCAGCTTCCCTTGCTCCGCCAGGTTCCCTGCTTCAGCCAGAGGGAGCCAGACATCCATCATCGAGAGACCGCGATTGGCCCATGTGTAGTAGGGAATCAGAGCGATCTCGACCGTCCCTTCGGTTGGGTTGCTGACACTGCGAGGCTTGAGTGGCCGGTAAAGCACATCGTCGCCCATGGCCGCTGGCTGCCGAGAATTGGGGTTGCTCTGGAGAAGCTCGTTGCACCCGTCGAAGGTCAACGCGTTCCCCTTCAGAACCGTGACTCCCCCCAGGAAGCCGCTTCGATGCTCCGGGGTGAGCACGATGTTCTCCGGCAGGAACACGCCGTCCCGCCAAGTCTTCTCGCCGTCCTCCTGCTTGGGCAGCTCCAGGCAGTAGACGAGAGGTCCACGGGTCACCGCAACCTGGTTGCGCAGCTTCTCGGCCTTGGGGTTGGCTTCCATCAGCTGGACCGGCATGGGAAGATCCAACTCGATCACGTCCCCGGCCTGCCATTGGCGGCTTACGTTCGCATAGGTGCCTGGCCTGACCGCGCCGGAGAATGGCTGGCCATTGATCGTCAGACTGGCGTTCTCCGTCCATCCGGGGATACGTAGGCGGATGGCGAAGGCCCGGTCGTCGGTCGCCTGCACGGTGAGGGTCACCTTGCCGTCCCACGGGTAGTCGGTCTGCTGCGTCAGCTTGATCGGCGACCCGTCCGCCAGTGTCGTTGCCAGCTGGTTGCCGCCGTAGAGATGCACCCACAGCCCGTCGTCGGATTGGCTGTATGCCCAGTTGTGGAGCTTGGCGGTGGTGCGGGCCACGCTGGGCGGACAGCAATAGCAGTTGTTGGTGCGCCACCGCTCGCCGGTGTGATGGGGATGCCCGTGGACCGCCTTGCCGTCCCAGGTCAGGGGATTGCAGTAGAACCAGTTCTCGCCCTTGAGATCCACGGCAGCGTTGAGGCAATTGTAGGCCACCCGCTCCATGGCATCCGCATACTTGGCGTCG
>JABGOW010000161.1 GCA_018645275.1 Verrucomicrobiota bacterium | reverse complement strand
AACCATCGCGGGTCACAATCTGAGCTATGAGCATCTGCTGGTTGCCGAGTTGCAGGGCTTTCGTCGGCGCTGGTCCGCTCTATCGGCAGGGGGGCCGGGAAGTGCAACGACCTACAGGGCTCACTGGAATCTGGAGAAGCGTGAGGCAGCCAAGGTCACTGGCGTCTTGGTTCTCGTGTCTGAAGAAGAGTTGCTCGCCCTTGATATGCGAGAGAGAAACTACGACCGCGTAGAAGTAACCGACGACGTTACGATTCTGGGAGATGGCAGGAATGGGCCGCAAAATGTGCCGGTTTATACATACGTCTCATTTCCCCCAATCTCTGAGGTCGAATACGCCATAGCAACCGGTATTGATGCGGAGTACGAACGCGTCGTATTGGAGGCTGCATCTCGGATCGGACACGGTCTGGAAGCGCAGATTCACTCGGCGACGGTGGAGACCAGAGGATGGCCACGGTTATCCCCGGCTTAGTCAGCCAAGGCGTTGGTAGTTGGGAAAGGAACAGAGTCGATGAGTAGCATCAGGGACCGGAACGATGCCGACTTCGCAGCGTTGCACGGATTATACGAGCAACTCGTGACAAATCACGTACCACATTGCTGGCCCGTCGACGCACAGCGATTTGGTGAAGCTTTACGCAACCCACCGAGCGTCGCTCGTGATGGATGGAATCTCACCGAACATTCTGTGCTTGTTGCCGACGACGCTCGGGGTTTCATCCACGTGGGGCTGCTGACACCACCCAAGGTTGGTGACTCCCCGTTGGGGATGATCCTGTTCCTCGGATATCCGCGCACCCAGCGTTCGCTGGGCAGTGAGTTGCTTGTTGCGGGGGAGGAGTGGATTCTGGATCACGGCGTCAGGCATGTAGCTACCGTGGCTCCGCGCTGTCGTTATCCCTTTTATGGTTTCCCGCACTGTCATCTGTCTGATCACCTCGATCACATTCAAGCTCTGCTGCAGGCTCACAGCTACAGTAACTGCGGTGGGGAGATCTTCCTGGACTGGCTTGAGATGCAGCCCACGCCAAAGCCGCCGCCACCCGAGATCGAGTGTGACATATCTGTAGAGGAGGTCGTGAGCCACTGTCACTTGCCAGGTCTGAAGGTGCAGGCTCATCTGGATGGCAAACCAATCGCCACATGCCTCTTGATCAATGGCGGTGAGGGGGCTCGTTGTCCGGAGGCCGAAGCCTTTGCATTCTGCGATTGGATTGGGGTCCAGGAACCCTGGCAGGGGAAGGGACTGGGACGCCATCTACTTTGGCGGGCTCTAACCGAGGCACGCAATGTGGGCTACCGCCACGCAGCCATTTCGACGAGCACCGATAACCATCGGGCGTTTACGTTTTACAGCCACTACGGATTCCATGCTGTTGACCGGACGTATCAGTTCGAGCGCCATCTTGACCAATGAGTGTTGACGAAGATGTCCTGGATGCAATGCGGGAATGCCTGGGGCCTGAGTTTGTGGCGCTGTATCTAGTCGGCAGCCACGATACGCCGAGGCAGATACCGGGAAGCGACATTGATTTCGTTCTCGTGACCAGAGGAGAACTCGAAGGCGCGGAGTTGCGTAGACTCTTACATG
>JABGOW010000383.1 GCA_018645275.1 Verrucomicrobiota bacterium | reverse complement strand
AGCCGACCACCGGCATCTTCCCGCGCTTGCGTCGGCGACGTGCTGCAATCCAGGGCTGTAGGCTATCGTGCAGGATGTCGCGCACGAGCGTGCTCTTTCCACTCCCGCTAACGCCAGAAACACAAACCAAGCGTTGAAGTGGAATCTCAACCGTCACGCCCTTTAGATTGTGGAGCGTCGCATTGTGAATGCGCAACGCATCCAGAAGCGCACCTTTGCGACAGGAGCGCGGCTGCACAACGGGGTGCTGCAGCGGCGCCTTGAGAAAACGGCCAGTCACGGAACGCGGCGTCCGCATCAACGCCTTGGCTGATCCCTGAGCCACAACGTGTCCCCCATCCACTCCAGCGCCGGGACCGATGTCGATGATGTGCTCAGCACGACGAATGGTGTCCTCGTCATGCTCCACGACAACAACCGTATTTCCCTTGGCCTGCAGCGCCTGCAACGTATCGAGCAACATTGTATTGTCGCGCGCGTGCAGCCCGATGGTCGGCTCATCCAGAATATAGCAGACACCCCTCAGGTTTGACCCCAATTGGGATGCCAGGCGAATACGCTGCGACTCTCCACCGCTCAGCGTGGGCACGGCACGGTCCAGCGCGAGGTAGGAGAGTCCCACTTCATTCAGAAACCGAAGGCGGGAACACAGTTCCGCCTGAATGTCAGAGGCAATCACGGAATCCGCCTCAGACCACTTCATGACCTCGAATACGCGCAGGGCCTCGCTGACCGGCAGACGCGTAAACTCCACGATGGGGCGCCTTTTGAACCGCACAGCCAACGCTTCAGGACGCAGGCGCTTGCCTCTGCATGCGCGACACGGAGTCTCGTCTCCATCCCACCAGGCGTTCCAACCAACTTCCTCACCCGTCTGTTCCTCGTCGAACCCTTCCAACTCAACGCCGGTACCAAAACAACTTGGGCACCAGCCGTGCTTGGAGTTGAAAGAGAACAGGCGTGGATCGAGCTCGGGGAAACTGCGCCCGCACCCGGGACAGGCACGGGCCGAGGAGAACAGCGTCGTACGGCAAGCGGTAGCGCTCCGGCGCGTCACGGCACCAACACGGACGGTCTCGTGCCCAAAATCCAGAGCCAACTCAAGCAGCGCCCGCAACTCTGTTTCATTCGCGGGATCAACCTTGATCTGCCCAACAGGAAGCTCAATGTCGTGCTCCCTGAATCGGTCCAGGCGGGGCCAGTCGTCGGTGGGTAGCAATGCGCCATCAACCCGCAACTGTGCGTACCCCTTAGCCGCAGCCCATTTAGCCAAGTCGGTGTAGTAGCCCTTGCGCGCCACCACAAGTGGTGCCAGCACCGAAACCGTGCGACCTCGAAACTGCTTCATCACGCTCGCCACGATCGAATCCAACTCCTGCGAATGAATGGGGATGTCGCACTCCGGACAATGTTGCACACCAAGTTTAACAAACAGCAGTCGCAGAAAATGATAGAGCTCAGTCACGGTCGCAACCGTGCTCTTGCGGCCACCGCGACTAACCCGTTGCTCAATGGCAACCGTTGGAGGCACCCCGATGACGGCATCGACATCCGGACGGCTTGAGGGTTGCACGAACTGGCGGGCATAGGCATTGAGCGACTCCAAGTAGCGGCGCTGCCCTTCGCTGAACAGGATGTCGAAGGCCACGGTGCTCTTGCCACTGCCGCTGATCCCGGTGATCACCGTGAACGTGTCGCGAGGAATCGTGATGTCCACGTTCCTCAAGTTGTGCTCCCGAGCACCGTGAATGGAAACCTGCGGTGCACGCGACTTCGTCCGATACCCCACGCGCGCCTCACGAACAACAAGAGGAGACGCTTCTGCAGCCTGCTTCAGGGCTATTCCCGTATGGCTTGCTGTGCAATCGACAATCGCATCAGGCGTACCAGAGAAGACAAGCACCCCTCCCTCATCACCCCCTTCGGGACCGAGATCGAGAATCCAGTCTGATGCACGAATGACATCAAGATTGTGCTCAATCACCAAAACCGAGTGCCCGCGGCTGACAAGCTGCCGCAATGCCTGAAGCAAAACGGCGATGTCATCGAAATGTAGACCTGTGGTGGGTTCATCAAAAAGGAACAGCGTGCGCTGATCTTTCTCCGCGCCCTTGGGTTGCTTCAAATGGGCGGCCAGTTTAAGCCGCTGCGCCTCGCCGCCGCTTAGTGTCGGAACGGGCTGCCCAAGTTTCATGTACCCTAATCCCACCTGCAACAGCGGCTCCAACGCGCGAAGCACGATACGCTGACCGGCGAAAAAGTCGCAGGCCTCGGACACCGTTAGCTCCAATACATCAAAAATGGAGCAGGGAGGGTGGCCATCCACCATGAGCTGGACTTCGAGAATCTCAGGCTGAAAGCGTGTCCCGTTACAGTCAGCGCACCGGATGTAGACATCGCTTAGAAACTGCATTTCAACATGCTGAAATCCATTGCCGCTACAGGTAGGACAGCGCTTGCCTGAGTTGAAGCTAAACGTGCCCGCCGTATAGCCGCGTTCCTTGGCAAGCGGATGCTCGGCGAACAGCTTACGAATGGAGGTGAGCGCACCGACGTAGCTAGCCGGATTTGAGCGGGTAGTCTTTCCGATGGCCGACTGATCCACCAAAACGACATCATCAACCAGCTGGTGGCCCCGGATCTTGCCGTGAGCCCCCGGTTGATCCACAGGGCGGTGCTTCAGCTTTCGAAGTGTGCGATACAGGATATCCTCAACCAGGGTCGACTTCCCCGAGCCACTCACTCCGGTAACACACACAAGCCTTTCGAGCGGAACGCTGACATTCATGTTCCTAAGATTG
The DNA here is from genome assembly GCA_018645275.1 of Verrucomicrobiota bacterium. GTDB lineage: Bacteria > Verrucomicrobiota > Kiritimatiellia > UBA8416 > UBA8416 > JABGOW01. The sequence continues at coordinate 6,555 of JABGOW010000383.1, read as the reverse complement.
TGTTCGGATGCCCCCTCAATCACGATATGCTTCGTCCCCGCACCCCGCCGATCCCCGTGCGTGTCGACGCGTTGCTTGCCCGTCAGATACTGAGCCGTCAGCGACTTGCGCGAACGCAGCAACTGCGGCAGCGTTCCGTCAAAGACAATCTCACCGCCATGCTCGCCCGGCCCCGGCCCCATATCCAACACGCGGTCGGCCGCCCGGATCACATCGGGATCGTGCTCTACCACAACGAGGGTATTCCCGGCATCTCGCAGGCGGTGCAGGACTCCAGTCAGCCGGGTGATGTCGCGCGGGTGCAACCCGATGCTGGGCTCATCCAAAACAAAGAGCGTGTTCACCAGTGTGGTGCCAAGTGCCGTTGTGAGGTTGATGCGCTGCACCTCTCCCCCACTGAGCGTTCGCGACTGCCGGTCTAACGTGAGATACCCAAGACCAACGGTCATGAGAAACTGCAAGCGTGATCGAATTTCTTTGAGCAATAGATCGGCGGCATCATCCAGCGGCGACGGCAGCTTGAGCGCCTCAAAGAACGACGTGAGATCGCGAATGGAAAGCAGCATGAGATCACGAATGGACTTGCCCTGTCTCGGGCCCACCCGCCACAGCAGCGAATCGGGTTTGAGTCTGGCCCCCGAACACTCAGGACAGATCAGGTACGTCCGGTACTTCGAGAGGAGGACACGAATGTGCATGCGGTAACTCTTGGACTCAAGCCAATCGAAGAACCGCTGGGCACCATACCACACGCCGTCCTCCCATTCGCCATCCCCTTCCAGTACCCACGTCCGCTGGGCCTTCGACAGCTTCTGCCACGGCACGTCCGTCGGAATCTTGCGCTTCCTGGCAAAGCGCATCATATCCTCCTGGCACTCCTTGTAGCTTTTCGATTGCCAGGGCTTGACCGCCCCCTCGGCAAGCGTGAGCGTCCCATCCGGAATCACAAGATCATAGTCGATACTGATGGCACGACCGAACCCGCGACAGGATTCACAGGCCCCAAGTGGCGAGTTGAACGAGAACATGTTCGGAACGGGATCGCGGTAGTGAATGTCACAGGCAGCGCAGTGCAGGTCCACAGAGAACAGGAGCGGCTTCTTTGCATCGCCCTTCGCGGTCACCGGATAGACGGAAACCCGTCCGCGACCATGCAAGAGTGCGGCTTCAATCGCCTCAATTGCACGGGCCCGGCGAACCGTCGACAAGACCAGTCGATCCTGAATCACAATGAGTTCATCATCGGACTCCGCCAGTAGACGACGGTATCCCTGTTTCGCCAGTAGCGCCTTCACCTCAGTTGCCGTGAAATTGTGCGGAACGGGAATGGTGAAGGTAATCAGCACCCGACTTCCATCGGAGAGAACCTTGCGCAGGCGGCGCCAGATGGACTTTGGGGTATCGCGCTGAACATGCTCCCCACAGCGCCCACAAGAGAGATGAGCCGCCCTCGCATAGAGTAGCTTGAGGTGGTCATTGAGTTCCGTCATCGTGCCGACCGTAGAGCGTGACGTTCGCACGGGGTTGGTCTGGTCGATGGCAATCGCAGGCGGAATGCCCTCAATACGCTCCGCTGCGGGCTTGTCCATCCGATCGAGGAACTGCCGGGCATAAGGAGAGAAGGTCTCAACGTAGCGTCGCTGCCCTTCCGCATAGATCGTATCGAAAGCCAGCGACGATTTTCCGGAGCCGCTCACCCCGGTCACAACGGTCAGCGCGTTCAGGGGAATGGCGACGTCTATCCCCTTCAGGTTGTTCTGCCGCGCCCCCTCAACAACGATACTCGGTTCCGACATAAGATCTCCCTTGCGCCGGCATCATACGCGGCAACACCCCGCGCTGCAATATCGCGGGGCGGGGAGGGAGCCTGGGGTCGCCACGGGGGTGCGTTTTTCGTAAGGCGTTGCGACGAAGAAGCGCACTACCGTCCCTGGGGGCGCATCTGCGTTCTGGTGCATTTGTATCAATCGTAATCATAATCGTGCTCGTAATCGTAATCCTAGGACGGGGGTGTTTCGACGAAGTGCTTGCATCCCGACGAACGTCGGGGCGAGTCGTTTAAGCGTAACCAAGTAAGGGTGGCGAGTAAGAAGGCGATGAAGTGTGCGATGAAGTGTAGAAAACGGGGGAGAAAGTTCAGATACTGGCAACCCGTTACAGAGAAGACAGTTAGATAGGCAATAGACGAGAAACTTTGGACAGAAACACGAGTACGAGCAGGATTACGATCAGGAAACGAGAGAATCCAGTGCTCTGCACCAAATCGCAGGTGCGGCCAGGAATCTGGTACGCCCGGAGGGGTTCGAACCCCCAACATCCTGATCCGAAGTCAGGTGCTCTATCCAATTGAGCTACGGGCGCCTGTTGCAGGGATTTGCTGCAGAATTCTGATAGCACCGGACGCGACCAGATGCAAGAAGAGACCCGCTATTCCTCGCGAAGCTCCTGCTTCAACTTCTGAACGCGGTAGGAGTTCTCAGGCATTTGGCTGGTCACACTGGCCGCAATGTTCCGCATATGGTTGGCAACTCGGCGGAGATTTGTAATGAGCTCCAGGAACACCATGCCACTGGTCACACTGCAACACCCCTGCTCCATTCGGGTCGCATGGTTATCGAGGTAGCGATCAACGGCACCGTTAATCTTGGCTTTGCGCTCAAGGACCTCCTTCATGCACGACTCCTGCCTCTCGCACAGTGCACGCTCGACGCTCGACGCTAACGCCATGACCATCGCCATGACCGACTCAATCTCATTGACCGCCTCCTGCGAAAAACGGGCACGCCCCTGCTTTCGCAGCTCGGCAATCTCAACAATGTTCTCCGCATGATCTCCGATCCGCTCAACGTCCCCCATGACATGCATCCACAACGGCGCAGCAGCAGACAGAACCGGCGGCATATCCCGCTGAGCGAGTTTAAGGAGATAGTCCCCAACCGTAAGGTCAAGGTCGTCGATCAGGGACTCACGCTTGAGCACCATTGCCTGGGCGCCCTCGTCGCGCTTCAGAAACGCCGCAAGCGAGTCCTTCAGCAACTCCACGCAGAGACCAAACATGCGAGTCACCTCGTTGCCAACATCGGAGAATGCCCGCTCAGGGTCCCCGATATGCTTGTAGCTCAGAAAACGCGGAGTGGCATCGAGCTTATCGGTTCCAGAGGCGAGCTTCATGATGCCCTTCGCATAGAGCCCCGCAAACGGAATGAACAGAGCAACATTAACGAGCTTCATCACGAAGTGACCGTTGGCAATCTGATGGGGGAGTTCAGCCGAGGTCCCTGGGATGAACCACACGTAGAACCTGTAGAAGGCGAGTGTAATGATAACGCCCGCGACGTTGAAGATGAAGTGCGCGAGCGCCGCTCGCTTTGCCGAGAGCGATGACTGCAAGCTGGCCAAAAGCGCCGTGGCACAGGTGCCAACCTGAGCCCCTGCAATCAATGGGATCGCAACGTTGATATCCGTCAGAACGCCTTCAAAGGCCAGCGCCTGAATCATCACGATGGACGCCGCGCTGCTCTGAATGATTGCCGTAGCACCAGCGGCCACAAGGAAAGCCAACAGGGCCCCCACAACACCGCCCTCGGCCGCCATATTGAGCCAGTGATGAATCGTCTCGTGATAGTTGCTGACGGAGGCCTTCATCAGCATTAGGCCGAAAAACAGCATGCCAAAGCCCATGGAGGTATACCCGATCTGACGCACGATTCTCCTGCTGGAAAGAAAGCTGAGCAGAAATCCACAGCCCAGCATGGGAAGCGCAAAGGCATCAATATCGAACGCGGTGATCTTAGGCGTGATGGTCGTTCCAATGTTCGCACCCAGAATCAACCCTATGGAATTCTCGAATCGCAACAGGCCCGCATTGATGAACCCAACCACCATAACCGTTGAAGCGCTCGAACTCTGCATGAGCGCTGTCAGCACGGCGCCGGTCGTAACCCCGCGGAAACGCGTGCGGGTGGCGTAGTCAAACAAGCTCCGCAAGAATGGCCCGGCCCCCCGGCGCAGCGCCTTGCCCATCATGTCGATGCCCGTCAGAAAAAGAGCCAGCCCGCCAAGGAGCCAGAAAATGGCAGTGATAACCGATGTTGGTGTTTCCATTGCAAATACCCTCCGTTCTCAGCGACGTCGCTGACATTTCATTCTAGAGGCGTAAGACGAGGTCGGTCAATGGCCTTTCCCGCAATTGCACTCCGCTACCGGCTCTGCTATATATCCCCGCTGAATCTTACGACTAAGGAGTTTGCCATGTTGGATATTAAGCGATTACGGGAATGTCCCGATGCCGTCCGTACGGGACTATCCGCTCGTGGGGCCGAGAACGAGGTGGTTGATCAGGTGCTTGAGCTCGACCGAGAACGACGCGAGCTGCTGACTCAGGTTGAAACAAGGAAGAGCGAACGCAACCGCGTTTCAAAGGATATTGGCAAACTCAAGAAGAGCGGCGAAGACACCACCGGAGTCCAGCTTGAGATGCGTGAGTTGGGCGCCCGCATCGCAGCCCTCGACGAGGACGTGCGCGATGTCGACAGCCGACTCCACGAGCTGATCCTGACCATCCCCAACATCCCGAGCGCGACAACTCCCGTTGGTCTCGATGAATCCGCGAATGTGGTTGTACGGAGTCATGGTGAAACCAAGGCCTTTGATTTCGAGCCGAAGGGCCATGTTGAACTTGGAGAAGCACTCGGCATTCTGGATTTCCATCGCGCCGCGCGTATGACCAGTGCGGGCTTCCCTCTTCTACTTGGGCTGGGGTCCCGTCTGCAGCGGGCTCTGATTCAGTTCATGCTCGATATGCATGTGGACAAACATGGCTACACCGAAATGCTGCCCCCGATCGTGGTCAACTCCAAGAGCATGACCGGCACGGGACAGCTTCCCAAGATGGCCGACGACATGTACCGCCTTCCCGAGGACGACCTCTGGATGATTCCCACTGCCGAAGTCCCTGTGACGAACTACTTCCGTGAAGAGATTATCGACCGCCCCCTCCCCGTCTACATGACCGCCTTTACACCTTGTTTCCGGCGCGAAGCCGGTGCCGCCGGCAAAGTCAATCGAGGCATGATTCGGGTTCACCAATTCGACAAAGTTGAGATGGTGAAGTTCGTAGATCCGGCGACATCCTACGATGAGCTCGAGTCCCTTCTCGGCAATGCCGAAGAAGTCCTGCAAGAGCTTGGGTTGGCATACCGTGTACTGGAACTCTGCTCGGGCGACATCAGTTTCGCAGCGGCGAAATGCTATGATATCGAACTGTGGGCCCCAGGCCAGAACGACTGGCTGGAGGTTTCCTCCTGCAGCAACTTTGAGGATTTCCAGGCACGCCGTGCCGGTATTCGCTATCGCGATTCCAATGGTAAGACTCAGTTCGTTCACACCCTGAACGGCTCTGGAGTCGCCCTGCCACGTCTTGTGGTGGCGATCTTGGAGAATGGCCAGCAGGCAGACGGCTCCGTGATTCTGCCGGCAGCCATCGTCCCCTACATGGGCGGCATTGATCGCATCCCCATGCCCGCATAGGGCCTTGCCTATCTCAAGACCCCGCTAATCCGGGCGCGGCGCTTCCGGGATTAGCGGGGTGTTTTCTTAAACGGCACACTTAATCCACCGACTTGAACGAAATGGGCACTGATTGCTCCCACTCAACGGACAATGAAAAAAATGCCCCGGAAGTTCCGGAAGGACCGAAAAGACGAATGTGACCAGCGGCGCAATCGCGATCCTTCCCAACCGTAATCGTGCTCGTAATCATAATCGGGGCATTCGATTAGCGCTTCGGCCCCATTCCCCAGTTGGCTCACCGAATAAGGCGTTGGACTAAGGGTTATCTCTCAAATGCCAGGATATCGTTAACACCACGAGGTGCCACGACATCGTTAACAGAAATCAGTTCTCTTGAATATCCAACAGCCAACACTCAAATCCAATTTCCAAGGGAAGAGAGCGAGGCATGCGAATTTGGGACCGAAAGTCCTGCCATTCTCTGGATATTTGGAGTTCCTTGTTGGCTGTTGGATATTCAGAAGAATCCGGTTCATTTGTGTACGATGTGTTGGCATTTGAGAACTAAGGGGTAGGAACTCTTAGACCCAGCACGTTGTCTTTATGCACCTAGTCTAACTGCTTGATCCCATCCTCCCTGTATGGCATGGCTCTCCAGCCTTCCCGCCGTAGCAGGCGTAGCGCTAACTTTGCATTGCAAAGCGCTTTGCCTTGTGATATCACACAATCAGATCGAGAGGAGAAGTAATGATCGCCAATCACATTCATGATGCACTGAATCAGGTGCGACGCATGCAGGAGCTCGTCCATGAGAAGCGTCATTTTCACGGCTACTCCGGTACGGCGCGGCTGGCTTCTGGAACCATGGCCTGCGCGGCCTCCATCCTGCTGAGTTCGTCGCGGGTACCCAAAGAACCGCTCATGCACCTGGCCGTCTGGGGAGTTGTCTTGTTCGTCAGTCTGCTCGCCAACTACGGGGGGCTTGCATACTGGTTCTGCACAGATCGCGATGTCCGGCGCAACCCCGTCATGCTGAAGCCGGCG
>JABGOW010000382.1 GCA_018645275.1 Verrucomicrobiota bacterium | reverse complement strand
AAGGATTGGCGGTCGAGGACGATCTGCTCTCGCCCACGGGCAAAGAAGGTATCTACCGCAGCAACCTGCAGCGTTTTAAGAAGAAGCGCTCGGCCCAAACGCTGACGCTGACGGCGTCGACGAAATGGGAGAACTGGGAGCCGACAGAGAGAAAGGTGGCACCGCGCACACTCGGAGATGCGCCGATCTTCCTCGTCAAGGGGCCCGGCGACTACTGGCTTCTCGGACGGAACGGGGCGCCGCGAAACGCGAAGCTCAAGGGATTCAAACCGGAAGCGGCAACCTTGGCAGGGTTTGATGTTCCGCTGCAGACCACCCCCTACCCCACTCTCTTTAATGCACCCGGCGGGTTGCAGAAAGACCTGGGTGGCTACAACGCCTGGCAAAGTCACGACATGGTCAACTGGGTGCATCATGGCCCCGTCACCCCTAAACATGCAGCTTGGTCGACGACGGCCGAATTCGTGAATGGCCAGGCCTACATCTACTATGACTTCCCCAATGACCAGGACCCACACCTTTATATCGACGACGATCTGACCGACGGCAAGCCAGGGCAGGATATGGGGCGGGTGTTCAAGGATCCCTCGGATGGCTCAGATTGCGCTATCATCCGTGACCTGGACGGCAAGTTCCATGTCATCTACGAGGACTGGAGCCCCATTGACGCCAGCAAGCACTCCTGGGATTCACCGCTGGCCGGGCATGCGGTGAGTAAGAATGGCAAGGGCAACTTCAAGATCCTGCCACCGGCGGTGGATGAACGCACGAAGCCGACCGGCAAGTTTGCCGAGTATGCCCACCCGCACTGGAACAAGGAAGATCCCAAGAACTTTCCCGGCAAGAAGGCTTCGGTTGATGTTCCCAAGCACAAAGTCAAAGCAGGTGACACACGGGCTTTCGGTCGGTACGAAATACATGAGCCCGAGCAGAATGCGTTCGGCGACTGGGGAGCCATCGCCGTTGGCGGACAGTATTATCTCGTTTCGGACTACCACCCCGCTCATGGAAATATTTGCATTGGCCTCTTTACCTCTCCAGGGCTGGATCAGAAGTTCGAGTTCATCGGCGAGCTCGGGGGCGGGCACCCGGATCCCGATATCGGCTTTGCCGAAGGAAAGTTCTACCTGATTAACCAGACCAGCAAAGACTTCGTCAGTCCCGGTCCGTGGGTTGAAAAAGTGGACGTGCGCGTCGGTGTGGATACGACCAATGATGGAGTCGCGGACACCTGGAGCGACTGGCAGGAGGTCAAAGAGCAGTACGACTACATCCAAGGCTTTTCCAAACAGGTCAAACGCATTCCAGCCTCGATGGAACTGAGCGGCTTGCCGGCAGGCTACGGCTTCTGCTTCGAATTGCGGCTTGAGGACACAACGGCAAACAAATCAAAGCCGATGCTCGACAGCATCGAGATCAGTTTTAAAGAATAGGCGACTCCTGGATTAGCGGGGGATTATTCATTGATGAAGAGCGCTATGCCTGGCAGCAGGGAGGGATCGTGTAAGCAGTTCGGTTAAGGGTATCCGAGTAAAGGTGGCGGTTAAGTGCTGGCATCCCGACGAATGTCGGGGAAAGCGGTTAAGTGTCCGAGGAAGTGTAGGGAGGGCGCGAAGCACACACTTAAGCGTACACTTCGTCGCACTCTTAACCGCATCACTTACTTGGATACGCTTAATCGACCGACTTAAACGGTTTTCAGAGTGGCTGAGTGCATATAGACCAATGGAAAAACACACAGGAACATTTCGGAAGGACCCAAGACACAGGAGTATACATATCATGATTATGAAACCTTTACGCAACACCTTTGCAGTGACTCTGATTGCCTGTTGCGCCGCGACTGCGTTCATGACCCTGAGCGCGTACGCGGCTGCCGATCAAGACAGTGCGACCACGCTTCGGGTTGTGGCCTATAACGTCGCTTGCGGGCAATGGGCAACACCTGAGCAAATCGCTGTGGTTCTGAAGCCCTTGAATCCTGACATCCTATTACTTAGTGAGGTCCCCAAGGCTAACCAAGGAAAAGACGTAAAGGACTGGTCACATCGTTTAGCGGAAGCACTCGACCTGGATTACGTACACGTCGGAACGTCTTCATCCGCGGGGCACAAGGCCCCCAAATGGGGCGATGTGACGGGCAACTACGGCGGCAAGTTCAAGTCCATTCTAAGCCGAACGCCTCTCTCGGAGGGCAGAGATATCATGGTGGAAGGGAGTGGATGGAAACGTGCCAACCCAGTGCGTGTAGAGACGGAAATCGGTGGTAGGAAATTCGCGCTCTACTCACTGCACTTGCCGGGATACGCGCACAACAAGAAGCAACCCACCTCATCCGATGCTTGGGAGGGGTCAAAACACAGAAATTTGGCAGATCACATTAATGCAGAAGATCCCTCATACGACATCATTGTCGGGGGAGATTTCAATGAATGGACGGATAGCGTGGTCATGCGTGGCCTGTTGAAAACCTGCAAACTGGAGAACGCGGTCACATCGCGCTCCATTGACCATATCCTGTATAGCACGGCAAGGCCGATCAAGCTTCTAGACGTCAAAAGAGATTGGGGACCCAAGAACCAGAACGAGACGAATCTAAAAGCCGAGGGTTGCCTGTCCGACCACCCCTGGGTCTATTGCGAGTTCGAGATCCCTGCCGGCACCGGCTCCGAATCGCCCAAAACAGGAGAATAGGAATATGAGAGAGGTACTTGCAAAACTATCGAGGCTATCCGGATCAAGATCGGCGCATCTTTGTCTCGATCTTCGTCCCGATCCTCGTCGCTTCCCATCCTCGTCCCGATCCTCGTCTCGATCGTTGTCGATGGTATGGATTGGTTACCAATTAGTTACACGGATTCTTGACGAAGATCGAGACGAAGATCACGACGAAGATAAGAGAGCAAAATGGACGAAGATCGAGACGAAGATCGAGACGACGATAGGAACATTCTGTACCAAAACGTATGGCAACGCTTCCCGTTTGAGGGGTTTTGCAAGAGGCTCGAGAGAACAAATTGTAAGAACCGCCCTCTGTGCCGTGGCATCGCTGCTGGCGTTAACCACATTCGCAACGGCAAGCCGCCCCAACCCTCCTCGGCGGGTAAATATTGTCCTCATCATGTGTGACGATCTTGGTTATGGGGATGTGCAATGCCTGAATCCGGAGAACGGCAAGATCAAAACGCCGCACGTCGATAGGCTCGCCAGTCAGGGTATGACCTTTACCGATGCCCATTCCGGCTCGGCGGTCTGTACCCCCACCCGCTATGGACTCCTGACCGGCCGCTACAGCTGGCGGACACGGCTTCAGAATGGCGTGGTGTCGGGATTCAATCCATGCCTGATTGCTCCGAATCGGCTCACGGTTGCTGGCTTGCTCAAGAAGCAGGGCTACGCCACGGGTATCATCGGCAAATGGCACCTGGATTTTCAGTATCAGGATCCCAAGACAGGAGAAATCCTGCCGAAGCAGGGCCGTGCCCCGGTCGGATCCACGATTCCCGACGGGCCGGTAACCCGCGGTTTTGACTACTTTCACGGATTCCATCACGCCGGCCACATGGACAGGATTATTGAAGATGACAAGGTGATCGAGATCCTTGAGGAGATTCATTGCCTGCCACGTTTGACCGAGAAATCGGTGGCCTATATCGAAGAACGCGCCAAGTCACCCGATCAGCCCTTCTTCCTGTATGTTCCGCTTGGCTCGCCACATTCACCGCATGTACCCACTGAAGAGTGGCAGGGAAAAAGCGGTTTGAATGTGTATGCCGACTTTGTCATGCAGACCGACGCTACGGTCGGTGCCATCGCGGAAGCGATCGAAAAGAATGGTTTCGCGGATAACACACTGTTGATATTCACGAGTGACAACGGGTGTTCAAGAGGTGCCGATATTCCTGCCTTGCGCGAAAAGGGTCACTATGTCAGTGCTCACTACCGAGGCTCCAAGGCCGACATCTGGGACGGCGGGCATCGCGTGCCGTTCATCGTCCGCTGGCCGGGCAACGTCGAGGCCGGCTCCAGCTGCGATCAACTCATCACGCTGGTGGATTTCTTCTCAACGGTCTCGGAGATCACCGGAGAGAAGGCGCCGAACATGGCCGAAGACAGCGTGAGCTTCCTGCCGGCCCTCTCGGGAGACCCCATTCAATCCACCCGCAAGGGCGTGATCCATCATTCGATTTCCGGTCGATTCGCCTATCGCGAGGGAAAATGGAAGCTGCTTCTGACCAGTGGATCCGGCGGCTGGTCTTTCCCGAGCCCAAAACAGGAGAACGCCGATGCGCCAGAGGCGCAGCTGTACGACATGGAGAACGACCCGGGTGAGCAGAATAATCTGTATCGCTCTCATCCCGAGGTAGCCCAGCGGTTACTGGCCGACATGACTGCCGATGTGAAACGGGGCCGCAGCACGGTCGGGCCGGCGGCCACAAATGATTTTGCGAATATTGTGATCTGGAAGGGAAGGAAGCGGAGCGGTTCGGCAAGATCCAGACAGCGGAAGAATAATCCCAGATGAAGGATGCCAGTCCTTTCTACGAACCACGGGCCGCGAATCCATGGGACAAACAGTTGAAGGAAAAATAGACCATGATAAATCGACGACAGTTTGTAAAAATAGCCACTGCTAGCGCAGGTGTCTGTGCATCAGGCTCTTTCGCCTTCGGTAAGCCAAAGCCGTCAGTCCCCTCCTACCTCAAGGGCTACGAAGATCTTTATGCACGAGATCCCCGCCAGGCAGCCTTGAGATGGTTCAAGGAAGCGAAATTCGGTCTCTTTATCCATTACGGGCTGTACAGCCTGCTGGAGGGGCACTACAAGGGCAAGCATTCCAGACCGGCGGAATGGGTGCTGAGAAACGGCAAAGTTCCGCTCCCGGAATACGAGAAGCTGGCTGACCGCTTCACGGCCGAGAAGTTCGACGCCGATTTCATTACCGACATGGCGCTCGATGCCGGGATGAAATACATCAACATCACCACCCGGCATCACGACAGCTTCTGCCTGTGGGACACGAAGACCACCGATTTCAAATCCACCAACAGTCCGGCCAAACGCGACCTAGTGGCGGAGCTGGCGGAACAGTGCCAGCAGAAAGGCCTGGGGCTCTGCCTCTACTATTCGCATGGCCGGGACTGGCGCCATCCGCACGGACCCGAAAGCCTGTTCCCCGCTGCTGAAGTGGATTACCAGAACTATGTCGACTTCATGAGCGCCCAGGTGAAGGAGCTCCTCACTAACTATGGTCCGATCGCCGCCATCTGGCTCGATGGCATCGGCGGTGCCTGGAATACACAGAAGCAGGCTGGAGGACGGGACGTCCTCCAAACGCAGGAGCTCTACAAGTACATTCGCAGCCTGCAGCCTCAGGTACTGGTCTCCTACAAACAGGGCTATCTGGGAACCGAGGATTTCATGGCCCCCGAGCGCCACTTTAAAGGAAAAGCGGCCAAGCCACTGGAGATCTGTAATACGCTGCAGGGCCATTCGTGGGGCTACGACAGCGCCGATGAAGGCCGTCATCGCAAACCGAATGCCGTAATGGATATGCTGAAAAAGGCCAAAGCGATGCCGGCTAACCTGCTGCTGAACACAGGACCGCTGCCGGACGGATCCATCCATCCGGATGACATAGAGACTCTGAGAGCAGTGGGTCAACGATTACGTAAAGACAGCTAATGGAATACCACATTGCATTAACAGGTAAGGACACCAATCCGGGCACAGCAGAGGAACCGCTGCGCTCGATTCAGGCGGGAGCCGAGCGGGCACAGCCCGGGGACATTGTGACCGTCCATAAGGGTGTGTATCGGGAAAGGGTCGATCCGCCGCGAGGAGGAGCATCGGAGGAACAGCGAATTATCTTTCAGGCTGCTCCGGGCGAAACTGTCGCGATTAAGGGATCAGAGGTGATCACGGGCTGGACACATGTTCATGAACAGGTGTGGCGGATAACGGTGCCGAATGCGTTCTTCGGGGCGTTTAATCCTTTTGCCAATCAACTTTCCGGAGACTGGTTCTTCCCACAGGGGAACACGCATCATTCAGGCGCCGTCTATCTTAATGACGAGGCCATCAGCGAGGCGTTCTCGCTGGATGAAATCTTTGGCAGCAAGCGAAAGCAATGGTTAACAAAGCCGGGACCCTGGGAGGTTGAGCTCTGGGTGAATTTCGGTGATGCCAACCCGAATGAAGAGCTCGTTGAAATCAACACCCGCCAGACGGTGTTCTATCCTTCCAAGCCTGGTATCAACTATATCACGTTGCGTGGGTTCAAGCTTAGTCAGGCCGCCACGCCCTGGTCTCCCCCCACAACCGAGCAGATTGGACTGGTCGGCGTAAACTGGAGCAAAGGCTGGGTGATTGAAGATAATGTCATCACCCACTCACGCTGCACCGGCCTTACGCTTGGCAAATACTTTGACCGCGACGACGCTAAGATCAGTTACGGTTTCAACGCCCACTACCAAACGGTAAAGCGGGTGCTAGCACGCGGAGATTGGACGAAGGATAACATTGGCAGCCACATCGTCCGCAACAACCATATTGCCTATTGCGGACAGGCCGGCATCGTCGGCAGTCATGGCGGCGCATTCTGTGAGATCACCGGAAACGTCATTCATGATATCCATGTGGGCCACCGTTTTGGCGGATTTGAACAAGCCGGAATAAAACTGCACGCACCCGTTGATACAACGATAAGCAATAACCTGATCTTCAACTGTAATATGGGAATCTGGCTGGATTGGATGACGCAGGGCGCCCGGATCAGCAAGAACGCAATGTACGACAATCACGACTGGGATCTGTTTGTAGAGATCAGTCACGGTCCCTGTCTGGTTGATAACAATATCCTAATGTCAAAGGTGTCACTACTGGATTCTGCCCAGGGCGGAGCGTATGTGCACAACCTCTTTGGCGGAACCGTACGACAGCGCCCGGAGGCCATGCGAAGCACGCAGTATTTCAAGCCTCATTCCGCTGAATGCGTGGGTGAAGGCAAGGTGTTGGATGGCGATGATCGCTTCTACAACAACCTCATCCTGGAAGACGGCGGACTGCAAAGTTATGACGTCAACCAGGAAGAACTCTGGATGGCCGGCAACGTCTTTCTCGGTAAAGCACAACCATGCCGATTGGAGAATGAACCACTGTGTGATGCCACCGCGGACAATCGCTTCACGATCGCTTCAACGGACTCAGGAATCACGCTGGAATTGAAGTTGGATTCGACCTGGGGAAAAGAGGGGCAGCGCAAACTGGTGACCACTGAACGGCTGGGCCGAACCACGCTGGTTGGCCAGGGCTTTGAGAACCCGGACGGATCCGCACTTGAGATAGATACCGACTACTTTGGTGCATCACGAAACCGAGAAGACCCGTTTCCCGGTCCGTTTGAGATCCCAGAGACGATAGAATCGGTGCAGATATGGCAGTTTAATGATCGGGTACGCGCCGTAAACGCCGTCAGTAAACCGGATGAAAACAATGACGAAGACAATGAAGAGCATCCCCGGTAGCTGGTAGACGCGGAACGTTATAATCGACAAGGATCGAGACGACGATCGGGACGAAGATGAAGAGACGACGATCGAGACAATGATCGGGACGAAGATAGGGAGAGACGACTATTCCGTCAGAGACGGGCGGACGCAGGGATGATGATCAGGATGACGAATAGGAGGGAGTGGCGGCGAACGGTGACGCCTTGTGGCCCCGATGCTCGCATCGGTTCCCCCTCCCATCTTTGTCTCGATCCTCGTCTCGATCCTCGTCGAATCTCTCTGGCAGGATAAGGGCTCTTAGAAGATCCATGTACATTGCCAATGAAGAAAAGGACAGATAGATGCAACATAGCAATCAAAACACCATGATCGAACAATCAAACAAGAACACCGCTTCACGGCGGACATTTCTCAAGGGCACGGCGGCGGCTTTAGCTGCCCCGATGATTTTGCCAGCATCAGTGTTTGGCGCGAATGAGAAACTTAACATTGCCTGGATTGGCTTCGGGGGCATGGGCTGGCGCGATCTGCAAGCTTGCGCAAACGGCAATAATGTCGTGGCGCTGGCCGATGTCGATCCAGCCACTTGGGGTAGAGCAAAGGCTGCATTTCCGCAGGCGAAATTCTACACGGATTTCCGTGTCATGCTGGAGGAAATGGGAGACGCAATTGATGCCGTTGGCGTCGGGACGCCGGATCACACCCACTTCGCGCCCACCTATATGGCCATCAGTATGGGCAAGCATGTCTTCGTGGAGAAGCCCCTCGTCCATTCGATCGGAGAGGCGCGCACGTTGCAGGAGCTGGCCATGCAGAAGGGCGTAGTCACCCAGATGGGAAACCAGGGGCATGCGTCTGAGGGGGCCCGCTTGATTAAAGAGTGGTACGAGGCCGGCTTGATCGGTGAGGTAAGAGAAGTCGTAGTATGGACCGATCGCCCCAAGAGAGGCTTCGGGTTCGGAGGGACGGTTCAGACGGCATTTCCTCCAGCCCAAACACCCCCCGCGGGTATGGACTGGGACCTCTGGATGGGGCCATGTGGCAAGGATATCGGCTTCAACCGCACGTTCCACCGAGCGGGATGGCGAAAATGGTGGGACTTCGGTTGCGGTGGACTCGGCGATATTGGTTGCCATACCATCGACACGGCATACTGGGCCCTCGGCCTTGGCGCACCGGACCGCGTCGACGTGGAGATGAACGACAAGGTAAATCCCATATTCACCCCCTACGGCTCTGTTGTCAGTTTCAACTTCCCGATGCGAGGTAAGCAACCGCCGGTCTCGGTCAAGTGGTACGAAGGTCCCACCCGTCCGCCGCTTCCTGAAGGCTATGACCAGGAACTGCAAGAAGGTGGCGGATTCATCATGGTGGGTGAAAAGGGCGGAATCTGTCATCACGGCATGCGGCCGGACAGCCCTAGGCTCTATCCTGATGAAAAATGGAACGCATACAGATCGAACCGGGACGCGCGTGTCGCCAAGACACTCCCGCGGACAAAAGGCATCCACCGTGACTGGCTCAATGCCATCCGGAACGGTACCAAGGCGTGCTCCGATTTCAGCTACGCAGCGCCCTTGACCGAGACGATCCTACTCGGCTCACTGGCCATCCGAACTGGCCAGACGGTTACATGGGACGCGAAAGCGATGAAAATCAGCGACAATGAGCCCGCCGCCAAGCTGGTAGCAATAGAAGCCCGTGAGGGATGGCGGGCGCAGGATTTGGCGTAGGGGTGGCACGGACACAGGTTTAATGTAAAGTATGAAAACGGTGGAGAGGGTTGACGAGAACGGCGACGAGAACGGATTACGAGTAGTGAGAATCTCAATCGTCCACCATTCTCGTCGCCGCTCGCGTCCACCGGAATGAGGCTGAGCATGAGAGAACAAGCGCACCAGAAGCTGCCGCACGAGCGACTC
>JABGOW010000103.1 GCA_018645275.1 Verrucomicrobiota bacterium | reverse complement strand
CCTATCTTGTGCACCTATGCCATGATCTTGAGCACACGGTACTCTCGGGAACACTGCCGGATGGCATTGCGGTCTCTTTCGACGGGCAGGTTATCGAGCTGACCTGAACCGCACCTTAGGTGGGTGCGGCAGCGTCAGAGAGGAGTGGCGGCCAAGAGCCCCTCCTCGACGTGACGATCAAAAGCGACGCCATGCTGGTAGTTGTACGTGGCCGCGCGGAGTGCTTCACCTAGCGCACCAAGATTGCAATCGGACTGCCCGTCAAATGGGATCTCGTTCCTGGCGAATCCCCCGGGGGGCTGCGGCAGCAGGCTGATGCCGAAGCGTTCCGGGGTACGGGCGATCTCGCTATGCGCCGTCAACGCGAATCGGTGCCAGTAGGCGGAGTCCAGCATGCCAGACTCCATCATGCGTCGGATCGTCTCCAGGCCCTGAAGGGTCTCCGCCTGCGTCTGGGTCGGGAAACCATACATCAGATAGGCGTGAACCATGATCCCCGCGGCCGTGAAGGCTGCACACACAGATTCGGCACCGGCAACCGTGATACCCTTGCGCATCAGGTTGAGCGTTCGGTCGCAGCACGTCTCTAGCCCCCCGGTAACAGCGATGCAGCCTGCGGCAGCCATCCCTGCGATCAGGCGCTCTGAGAAGCGGGACTCAAATCGTACATTACCCCACCATTCAATCCGTAGCCCACGCTCCAGAATCTCCTCGCAGAGCGCCTCAAGAAGAGCAGGCGGCAGCGCTTCATCGACGAAATGAAATCCGTTGAAACCGGTTCTCTCGATAACGCGTTCGATCCAATCACAGATCGTCTTCGCGCTGGCGGAATCGTAGCGGGCGATGTAGTCAATCGACGTATCACAGAAGGCACAGCGACCCCAGCAGCAGCCGTGTGCGAGCACCAGCTTGTTCCAACGACCATCCGACCAGAGTTGCGTAACGGGATTGAGCGTTTCGAAGAGTCCGAAGTAGTGGTCCAGAGGCAGCCCTTCGTACAACGGTGCGGGAAGCGAATCGTGCAAGACCGGATCGTGCGGACCGTCGAGGTATCGGACTTTGCCGCTGACCCGCACGAAGGTGCGCACGAAATGCTCGGGGAGCGCCGATTCGGTCAGACGAAGGAGGGGGAGCATACCGCTGTCCAGTGTGATGTAGTCAACAAAATCGAAAATGCCGGGGTCCTTGAGGTCGCGCAGCTCCGTGTTGATGTATCCACCTCCAAGGACGATACGAACATCGGGGCGCAGTGTCCGAATTCGCTGTGCAACACGCAGTGCTCCAAACAGCGTGCCGGGGAAGGGCACCGTGATGGCAACGAGCTCTGGCTGGTGTGCTTGCATAATCTCATCGGTGAGGACCTCCAGCCAGCCCAGCTCGGGGGTGCTGCGGTAGGGGGCCCCACGCGAAAACAACGAAGCATGCTCTGCGAGCTGAGTCGCCAACGGTTCAAACGTCGGCATCACGCTGTCGAGACTCTCGCCGTAGCGTGAGAATGCAAATAGCGGGTCCACCAACGCCGCTGCACTTGCGACGTCATCAAGATAGAGGCTGCACAAATGCCGCGCACGGTTGTGCCTGTCAATGCCCCTGAAGTTCCAGCCGAAGCGGATGTTCTGCTCGTAGGCCCGGGCGAGGGCTGGCCCCTCGGGAAGCGCTCCTCGACGCGAAAGCGGCTTGGCTAGAGCCGGGTTGCGGTCCTGCAGAAAAGCGAGGACATCATCAATCACAGCAAGGTGCTGAGGCTCAGCCGTGAGGAAGTCGGAGGCGTCGTGTCGGCTGGGTGATTCACGCAGCGCGTGGCACAGTTCGGTAATGCCGCTCTGGCTGAAGAGCCTCAGGAGCAGTGCAAGGGAGAGGTCTGCCTGTACGGCGTCAACACCGCGCGAGCGAAGCCACGCGGTAAGCATGGGTGTCGCAGCATATGGCGTATTGGGCTGGAGCAGCGGTGGCGTTATCAGGAGCGTCTTCATATGCTCCGAGCAGGATAGCGGCCCTTCGCTGAGAAGGGAAGCTCTGAGCCATGTGGGGTTGCATGCTCCACGCCTTTCTGGCATAGTCTGTCGCTATGAAATCGCAAATACTCCCTTCTTTGTTGGCTGCCGATATGGGCAAATTGGCTTCTGAGGCTCAACGGACCGAGGCAGCAGGAGCTGACTCATTGCACCTGGACATTATGGATGGCCACTTTGTGCCGAATATCAGCATGGGCCCGGCGGTCGTCGAGATGGCAAGAAAGCACGTCGATATGCCGCTGAATGTCCACCTCATGCTCTCGCGTCCGGATTTGTATCTAAAGACGTTCATTGAAGCAGGTGCCGATACGGTTCTCATTCATATTGAGGCGGAGTGTGATGTTCCAGCATCGCTCGAACGAATCCGTGAGTTGGGTGCGCGCACTGGGATTACCTTGAATCCTGATACCAACCCCGACCTCCTGTTGCCCGTTCTCGGCGACGTCGACGAAGTGCTCTGCATGACCGTCCGCCCCGGCTATGGCGGACAGGCGTTCATGCCCGAAGTCTTGCCAGCCATTCGGCGGATCCATGATGCCTCCGTGCAGATGGGCAATACTGGCCTGACGCTGATGGTGGATGGCGGCATCAACCGCGAAACAGCACGGCTTTGTGCGGAACAAGGCGCGAACGCATTCGTTGCCGGCACGTTCCTGTTTCGGGCAGCGGATATGGCCACTGAAATCAAGAGCCTGCGTGAGGTGACGACCGTCGCCCAGCCCATCCCCTAAAGAACTAGGCTTTCCCGCATGCATGACCTATCCCTGATTCGCAACTTCTGCATCATCGCCCACATTGACCACGGCAAGTCCACGCTGGCGGATCGGATGCTACAAATCACACACACACTGGCCGACCGCGATATGCGTGAGCAGGTGCTGGATGATATGGACCTGGAGCGTGAACGGGGGATCACGATCAAATCGCATCCCGTCACGATGCATTACGAAGCACGTGACGGAAAGACGTACGAATTCAATCTCATTGACACGCCCGGCCATGTCGATTTTACCTACGAAGTATCCAGAAGCATGGCGGCTTGCGAGGGTGCCATTTTAGTGGTGGATGCGGCCCAGGGCGTTGAAGCGCAGACCGTTGCCAACACCTATCTGGCTGTTGAGAACGAACTCGAAGTCATTCCCGTCCTCAACAAGATTGACCTGCCTAACGCAGATGTACCCACCGTCATCTCTCAGATTAATGACATTCTCGGGCTGGAAGTGGATGAGAACCTACAGGTCAGCGCCAAAACAGGAAGCGGTATTGAGGCAGTCATGGAAGCGGTCGTAGAGCATGTTCCGCCTCCCAAAGCAAAGGTGGAAGCCCCTCCGCGGGCCCTGGTGTTTGACTCCGTTTATGATGCCTACCGTGGCGTGGTTACCTATGTTCGCAATGTGGACGGGGAATTGCACGCGGGCGACAGTGTACGCCTTATGGGCTCTCAGGTGACAACCCAGCTGAAAGAAGTCGGTGTCTTCTCTCCGCACATGGAATCGACGAAAGCTCTCTTGCCCGGGCAAGTGGGATACCTCATCGGGACAATCAAGAAGCCTGCTGATATTAAGATTGGCGATACCGTCACCTCCAATAGAGATGGAGCATCTGACCCCTTGCCGGGGTTTGAGCCCGTTAAGCCCATGGTCTTCAGTGGGCTCTATCCCGTGGATACGGGAGACTACGAAAAGTGTCGCCAGAGCTTGGATAAGCTTGCGCTTAATGACGCCTCGTTTACCTATCACTCTGAAAGCTCCCTTGCACTTGGTTTTGGTTACCGTTGTGGTTTTCTCGGCTTACTCCATATGGAAGTGATCCAGGAACGCCTGCGGCGCGAATTTGACCTGGATATCATCAGCACGCATCCGTCTGTGGTCTACAAGGTGAAAACAAAGGATGGCGAATCCCAAGAGATAGACAACCCCGTATTTCTTCCGGACCCCTCATCTATTGAGTCCATTGAAGAGCCGATGATCCACGCGTTCATCATCTGTCTGAATGAGCATATTGGTGACATTATGCGCCTCATCATGGAGAGGCGAGGGGAGGTCACCAAGACCGATTCGATCGACACGACGCGTGTGATGCTCACCTGCACGATGCCTCTGAATGAGATTCTGACGGACTTTCATGACTGTCTCAAAAGCGCCAGCCGTGGCTATGCGTCCATGGACTATGAGCACATCGGGTTCTCCGAGAGCGATATCGTAAAGCTTGAGATCCTCCTGAACAGCGAACCCGTTGACGCCTTTTCGGCGCTGGTGCACCGGGATAAGGCAGTAGAGCGAGGCAGGCAGATCTGCAAGGCTCTGAAGGATGCTATTCCGCCACACATGTTTTCCGTTCCTGTCCAGGCCGCTCTCGGGCGTACCGTAATCGCGCGCGAGACCATCCGGGCCTTCCGCAAAGACGTTACGGCAAAGCTGTATGGTGGGGATGTTACCCGCAAACGAAAACTCCTCGAAAAGCAGAAGAAGGGGAAGAAGCGCATGAAGCAATTTGGAAAAGTCAGCGTTCCCCAGACGGCCTTTATCTCTGTCCTGAAGGTGAGCAGTTCGTAGTAAAAGGAATAGTATGTCTATCTTAAGGAAGCGCAGGGTTCGCAAGGAAGCTCACGAGCTGCTTCGCCATGCCACGCACGTTCGCAACATGCGCGAGGATATTCTCGAGCCCACCCAAGCGGAAGAGCTCAAGAGCAAGCAAGGGGCGCTTTTCGCCGCAGTCAAGAGTGGGAGTGCTTCCGAGACTGAATCTGCAACGGAAGTTTTGAGTGAAGCCCTTCAAAGAATCGCCCCGGCTGGAAAGGGTGGGGGGCTACGTGAGAACTTCGAGATCATTGTGGTTGCGGTCGCGGTTGCCATGGGACTACGCGCCTACTTTATCCAACCGTTCAAGATCCCGACAGGGTCGATGCAACCCACACTCTTCGGCATCCACTCCGTTGAACAGAAATCGCCTGAGTTGCTGGATCGCTTCCCGCTAAAACTTGCGAAGTTCGCTGTCACAGGCGAGTGGTATTCCGAGCGCCGCGCCAAGGCGACGGGGACCCTCGGGTTCCCGACGGCTAGTCCGACGGATCCCTCAATTCGGATCTACACGATTGCGGGAAAGCGCCACAAAATTCCGATTGATTCAGTGGATGTTGTCTCTCGTGGTCGTTATGAACTAAAGTTCCGTCCCGGTGATTCCGTGAAGAAGGGAGACCTGCTCTGGTCGGGCGTGGTCACGCGTGGAGATCACGTCTTTGTCAACAAAGTGATCTGGAACTTCAGGAAGCCCAGGCGCGGTGAGATCATGGTGTTCAACACGACAGACATCGCTGAGCTGCCGCAGGGGACGCACTACATTAAGCGCATGTGCGGATTGCCTGGCGAGCAGGTTGCCATCCATCCGCCACACTTGGTAATCAATCAGAACGTGATGGACGCACCAGAGCAAATTGCGAGAATCGCGCGGCGGGATCCCGGGTACGACGGATACAAGCTTCAAGGGAAGCTCACGTCACCGACGCTTGAATGGCCGTTGCGCGAGGGCGAGTATTTTGCCATGGGCGACAACACCTCCAACAGTCGCGACAGTCGTTACTGGGGACCAGTCCCAGTACGCAATCTGGTGGGGCCTGCGGCGGTAGTCTACTGGCCGCTGTCAAAGCGCTGGGGACTTGCCGACTAGCGCGATTGTCTTCGCGCTGCGAGTCGGCTTTCTCGGGCCACGCGATTTGGCTTGCGGCAACGAAGTCGCCGCCTTCGCGAGCGCGGAGCGCGCGTACGCACAGCACACGGCTGTGTCATTGTCAGCAGCGCCGGGCGAGGCATATCACGCCGTTTGAATCCAAGAGGCGATTCCATCGCCGCACTCGATAATGTATCTGCAACCCCCTGCCTGCATACCATAGAGCCACGTCGCATAATATATCTTATGTCGCGTCCGGTATGCTGCACAACCGCAATATATAGAGTCATTGCGAGAATCAGGGCAAAAACAGCACTAAAATATCAGGTGCCGAAGTATCGGTCGCCGAAGTCGCCAAGGCCAGGGACAATGTACTTGTTCTCATCCAAGCGCTCATCAATTGCGCCTGTGTGAAGCGTGACTCCGGAGTGCCGTTCCATAACGCGGTCAATCCCCTCGGGAGCCGCAACGACGCAGACCATCGAGATGTCGTTGCAACCTCGACGCTCAACCGCCTGAACCGTCTCGTCAAGCGAGCCACCGGTTGCCAACATGGGATCAAGAATCAACGCCTTGTAGCCGTCAAGTCGACCCGGGAATTTCTGATAGTACTCACGCGCAACGGCGGTCTCCTCATCGCGCTCAAGACCGAGAAAACCGACGGGGACATCAAGGAGCAAATCCTGTGCAGCGAAGAGCATGGCAAGGCCTGCCCGCAGCACAGGAACGACAATGACCTTCTCGCTGAGGGCGGCTCCCTCCATGGCTGCGAGTGGAGTCTCGATAGCACGTGCTGCTGTCGCAATGGACTTGGCCGCTTCCACTACGAGTAGCGTTGACACAATCTTGGAATGCTGGCGAAACGTCGCCGTCTGCGTATCACGATCGCGAAGAATGGTGAGCGAGTGCTCAAGAAGTGGATGCTTGATGACATTAACGTTTGTGTGCATGACTACTCCCCCACCCCATCCGGGCTAATGTGAATTCTGCAGTTATGACCATTTAGATCGCACTCCTCTCCTGCGTCAAGCGTCTCAGACGCATTGCACGCGACGGCGAGGACTTCACTGGCGACGTAGTCTGCGTTCGCAGCGATGGCCTCTTGCAGTTCGACATCAGCAGTGTAGGCGATTCGGATTCGTTGTGTCACTTCAAGGTCTTCGCTCTTACGCAGGTTCTGAACTCTGCTGACAAACTCTCTGGAGAGTCCTTCTTGAACCAGCTCGTCGGAAAGCTCTGTTTCAAGCGCTACAACGAGTTGCCCTTCAGAGGCGACAACGAGCCCCGCCCGTGGGATTCTCTCAATGACCAGATCATCGTTAGTCAGCTCAACCGCCTCGCCATCCAAATCAACCGTGATGGCGCCCCCGCCCGCCAACGAAACGAGCGTCTCGTGATCGAGCTGCGCAATGGCCTTGGCAAGCTGCTTCATCTGTGAGCCGTAGCGTGGGCCAAGCTGCCGGAAATCAGCCTTTGCCTTCAGGTCGGCGAGCTCGGCCTCGTTTGAACCGAAGGAGAGCGACTTCACGTTCAGCTCCTCCTCCATGATGTCGGCAAAGTCAGCAAGCTTGTCCAGGATGGCTGCGTTGCTCGACACGACGTGCAGTTTGGCCAGGGGTTGGCGGACCTTGAGATTGTGATCGGTGCGCAGAAGACGACCAAGACGAACGATCGTCATCACCGATGCCATTTCAGCTTCGAGCTCCGGATCCCGGTTCGTTCCGTCTGCAACCGGAAAGTCACAGAGATGAACGGATTCTGGCATATCGTCCGTGCGCAGGTTCTGATAGATCGTCTCGCTCATGAAAGGAATGAAAGGTGCGGCGATTTTGGAAAGCTGTAGCAGGACGTAGTTGAGCGTCTGATAGGCCTGCATCTTGTCGCCGTCGTCCTGCGACTTCCAGAAGCGTCTCCGGCTCCGCCGAATGTACCAGTTTGTCAGGTCTTCTATGAATCGTACGAACGGGCGAACCGCACGTTGCAAGTCATACGTGTCCATGGCGCTGGTGACATCATCTGCCAGGCTCTCCAGAGAACTCCGGATCCAACGGTCGAGCTGGTTATCGCTAGGAACGCCTTCCATCTTCTCAGTCGACCACCCATCAATATTCGCATAGGTCACAAAGAAACTGTAGGAGTTCCACAATGGAATCAAGAGATGCCGGAGGGCATGCTTGACCCCCTCCTCTGAAAAGCGCAGTCCCTCAGCCTTCACCACGGGAGAGTTGATCATGTAGAGTCGCAGAGCATCGGCCCCGTACGCGTTCACGACATGCAGCGGATCAGGGTAGTTCTTCAGCCGCTTGCTCATTTTGAGCCCGTCTTCTGCAAGGACCAAACCGTTGACAACGACATTCTGAAACGCAGGTTTCTTGAAGAGCGCTGTGGACAATACCATGAGCGTGTAGAACCACCCTCGGGTTTGATCAAGCCCCTCTGCAATGAAGTGCGCCGGAAAGTTGGCCTCGAAGTGGGCCTTATCTTCGAAGGGATAGTGGTGCTGTGCATAAGGCATGGAACCGGACTCGAACCAGCAGTCGAGAACTTCAGGAGTGCGGCGGTAGATCTTTCCATCGCGTTCGATGAGAATCTCATCAAGCACGTGCTTGTGGAGATCGGTGACCTTCTGGTTGGATAGCGCCTCGAGCTCAGCGGCCGATGAAATGCAGATGGTGTCCTCGGGATCCGCTTCGTTCACCCAGACAGGAATGCAGGACCCCCAGAAACGATTTCTGCTGATGTTCCAGTCCTTGGCATCAGCAAGCCAGTTTGCAAAGCGCTTCTCGCCGACATGAGCCGGCATCCAATGCACCTGCGCGTTGTTTGCAAGCATCTCATCGCGTAGATCCTCAACGCGAACATACCACGCATCAATGGCACGGTAGATAAGTGGCGTATCCGTTCGTTCGCAGAACGGGTAACTGTGCTGAATGGTCGACTGATGGATCAGCTTGCCCTCATCTTTGAGCCGTTTGATGATCGCTTTGTCGGCATCCTTGCAGAACACCCCTTTGTAGTCCGGCACCTGATCCGTGAACTTGCAGTCCACGTCCAGTGGCTCCACAAGCGGAATGCCGGCAGCGCTGCAGATGCGGTAATCGTCTTCGCCGTACGCGGGCGCCATGTGGACGATGCCAGATCCATCATCCGTACTGACAAAGGGATCCAACAGCACTTGGAATGAGTTCGGGTTGTCGGCGAAGTAGTCGAACAGCGGCTCATATGTGAGGCCAGCCAGCGCGCTTCCCTTCATGCGCTTCAATACCTCGTACTGCGCGTCCTTTTTGTAGAACGCACTGAGCCGGGCTTCTGCCAGAACGTAGACTGCAGCGCTTTCGACGTCACGAACCGCAACATAGTCGATATCCGGTCCAGCGCAGATCGCCAGGTTCGAGGGCAGCGTCCAAGGGGTTGTCGTCCAGACGAGTGCTTGTGCATTCTCAATCTCGAATCCAAGAAGGCGAACGCTGACGGTGACAGACGGGTCCTGCACATCCTGGTAGTTCCGTCCCGCTTCGAAATTTGACAGCGGTGTATTGAGTTTCCAGCTATACGGCATGATGCGGTGCGCGCGATAGATGCGGCCTTGCTTCCAGAGCTCGGAGAAGACCCACCAGATTGTCTCCATGAAGTCCTTGTCCATGGTCTTGTAGTCGTTGGTGAAATCAACCCAGCGCCCCATGCGCGTGACAGTCTTCTCCCACTCCTCCACATACGTGGAGACCATCGAGCGACACTGTTCGTTGAAAACGCCGA
>JABGOW010000187.1 GCA_018645275.1 Verrucomicrobiota bacterium | reverse complement strand
GTTTCGTCGGCGCAAAGCCGACCCATCCTGATCTGCTCAACTGGCTGGCGAACGGGCGGACGCAGGCGATTATACAGGCGAATCTAGCACGGTACCCGGTCAAGCCTAACTCACAGATCTTCGACGACAAAGGCGTGCTCGTCGACGTACTGCCTATCCTGTTCACGAGCCAGCCCTCTCTGCATATGCTTCCGCGGGGCATGGTCGTCATGCCAGCAGGGCCTCCGCTCGCAGGCGGAACCATTATCTACGATCACTTCGACGTGTATCAGTGCGGCGATCTACAGGGTCATGTGTCGGTGGAGCCAAAATGATGAAACAACGCAAAGACCGGTTTGTACTCGATGCCATAACACGCATTCGTGTTAAAGAACAGCAACCGCAGCCTCCTATGGTGGAGGAGTTCAATGAGAAGTACACCGCGTATTGTTTGAAGCGCGCCGAGGCCGAATACAAGGAAAATGAACGCTGGTTCTACTGCGAAGACAAGCAGGAGTATGGCGACAGCATCCGCTGGGACGAAGTAGTGACCTTCCAGATCTACTGGCAGCTCCGGTCCCAATTAGGCTCGCTCGAGGAACTCCCCAACTACTCCAAAGAAAATCATCAGAAGGCCATTGAGTTCTGGCAGAGGTGGCAGCAAAAAGATGGTGCCTTTCATAACATCCTCACGAAGAAAGGCGATCCGAATAGCTGTAACCAGAAGTATATTCCCAACATTATGAAGCTTCTTGGATGCCAACCCATGTATGAGACTTCCGGTTATGGTCCCGCACAACTGAATGCTGTTAAAAGCATGCGCGAGATTACCGCCGGTAATATGAATTGGGGAACTGCGACCGCCGCGGTAATGTTTGAACGGATACACGAAGGAGATATAGAAACCATTCCGATCCTGGAGCAGGTCGTCGAGCTAGCGGTAGCTCAATTGAGTCCGCACACAGGCATGTTCCACGGACCTGGGGGAAACCCATCCGGCGAAGCGTGGATCGACTACGGACTCACGGCCGAAACGATGAAGGGCTTTGGCCGCATAATAGGCTATATGGGAGTGGAGAACATACCCTACCGTCACGTGAGGGCTGACAAGCTGATAGAGAATCAAGAGTGGTTCCACAAGTCCCATGTCAGCGTCAAACGCAATACCGCAGAAATGATGATGCAGTGCCTGCTGGAATCATCCTACCGCAAGGATGAGCTGCTCGAGGCGCTGGACGCACACTCCAGCGTAATCATGTCCGGCAAGCCCTGGACGAGCAACACGACCGGTGACTACGCGGCCTACGTCCTGTTGATATTCGGATCGTACCTGCACTGGAAAGGATACGAGGGGCGTCCGCCACGCACCCAGCACCACCAGGGCGTCGGTTATGACTGGCGTGTCGAGGTCGGTCCCTTCGGCCGCTCCGTCAACATCATACGCAAGCGTCCCGAAGAGCGGCTGACCGACAAAGATTTCAGCTACGCTCAATACGGCATGCGAGCCCGCAATGCCGCTCATGAGAAGCGCTCGGTGATTGACGTTGTGCTTGCTTCGGCGGAAGGATGGACCGTTAAGGCCGGTAAAACGGGGGGCGTAAGTGCGGCGTGCGCCTTAGTGCTTGATCCCGCGATCCTGCAAAACCCCTACATCAAAATTAAGTGGAGCGGCGGAGATATTGAGATATTCCTCAACAATGTGCCGGTCAAAAAGAAGCTTGGTAATTGGGCCGACTTCGGCGCGGTCCACGTTCCGGATGAGGCGCGTAAGGCTCTTAGGAACGGCGAAAATACCTTGATGGTGCGATCGAAAAGCCCGGCGGACAATTTTAGCGTGAGCGCAGGCTTGATCGATTGGAGACTGGAGTAGTGGAGAATATCGGAAAGAGCAAAACTCGAACAGCAATCGTCTTCCTGGTTGCCGGCCAATCCAATGCCGGTGGGTGCGGAGTAATATCTCCCGAACTGCACAGGGAACGGGGAAATCACATTGAAAGGCCGCTGGTGCCGGGTTCCACAGCCAAAGAGATGGGATTGTCCACCAATCCTGAAGACTACACCCACAGCTATATCTGGGTACCGGATCATGGGTTTCAGCGTGTCGATCCCAACAGAAATACGAAACCTGACAAACCCGATTTGCCCGGCCACGGCATAGAACTGCCGGTAGTCCGGGTACTCGAGAAAAGCTTTCCCGAAAACGACATTTATGTAATCAAGTACGGGCCCGGCGCGGTCACGCTTCACCGTGACTGGAATCCTGTGCGGCAGGATGGCGACCGGCCTTGCTACGCCACGTGGTTACGGTATTACCGAGAGGGGATGGCGGAACTAGCCGGATCGTATCCGGAGGTCCGCGTGATAGGGCTCTACTGGGACCAGGGTGAGTCCGACGGTATAGAGAACAAGGCGGATGAATACGCGGCGAACCTTACGAGCTTTATTGCTACAGTACGCGACGCTACCGGGATACCGCAACTGCCGTTCTTCATCAGGAAACACATCTTCAACTGGGACAACATCGAAGCCATAATCGCCGCGCAGGAACAGGTGGTGGCGAAAGACCTTCACTCATTTATGCTCGATATAGACCTCGGGGATCGGAAAAAGAACTATGACGCGTGGGCTTACAGCCCAAATAACGGGCATGTGAGCAGCAGAGGATTCATTGAGTTGTCCAAGGAATTGTTTGAAGGCCCGCTGGCCGATGCCGGTATAGATTCATTTTGCAGGTATCAGGTCCAAGATCCGGGTTGAGGGACTGTACCGGGGTCATACGGAAAATGCAATCAAAGTCGATGAAGGAGTAAACCATGGCAAGGAAACAACCAAATATTCTTCTCTTCCTGGCCGATGACCTGGGCTGGAAAGATACCGGTGTCTACGGCAGCCGCTACTTTGAGACTCCCAATGTGGATCGTCTGGCGTCAGAAGGCATGCGGTTTACGAATGCTTATTCCGCCAACCCGCTCTGCTCGCCAACGCGGGCAAGCATCATGACCGGAAAGAATCCCGACCGGCTTAACATAACCTCACCTTGGTGTCACTTCGAGCCGACCGAAGGTTATGTTCCGGAGACCGCCGAGCCCTGGGAGAAGATGATCCTGCCCCACCCGCAGACCTATCTGCCCACAAGCGAATACACGCTGCCCCGAGCATTGGGCGACGCGGGTTACCGCACGGTTCATCTTGGGAAGTGGCACCTGGGCCGCAGGCCCTATCACCCGGAAAACCACGGCTATGAGGTAAATATCGGGGGCCAGAGTTGGGGCGGACCCCGCAGCTACTTTACCCCCTACCAAAACGACATGCTGGAAGACGGCCCGGATGGGGAATACCTTACCGATCGTCTTGGGCGTGAGGCGGCCGGGCAGATGGTAGCGAGCGGCGATAATCGCCCTTTCTTCATATCACTCTGGACGTATGCGGTGCACAGTCCGTATCAAGGCAAGGAAGAATACATCAGCAAATACGAGGGGAAAAAGGATCCCCAGGGGATTCAGGACTGCCCGACAATGGGAGCGATGGTGCAGAGCATGGATGACGCCGTGGGCACTGTTCTCGCCGCGCTCGAGGAGCAGGGCCTGGCTGACAATACCATCGTTATCTTTATGTCCGACAACGGACCGAGCAAGGGTATGGTCAAGGGCGTGCCGGTCAGCAGCGCAGCTCCGCTTCGCGGCTTGAAGGGTTCCGTCTACGAAGGCGGTTTCAGAGTTCCCATGATCGTACGCTGGCCGGGCACGGTCGCCGCCGATTCGGTGAATCCCTCGATCGTCACCAGCACCGACATTTACGCCACAATCCTTGAGATGGCGGGCGTCGAATGCCGGAAGGAGCAGGCAAGGGACAGTATCAGTATAGTGGGGCTGCTTGATGGCTCCGACGCACCCACCCGCGATAGCTTTTTTTGCCATTACCCGATGGGGGCCGCGTACACAGAGAAAGAAGGAGTCATCACGCCCGGTTCGGTCCATCATATATCAAGCACCACCGTTCGGAGGGACAACTGGAAGCTGATCCGCCGCTGGGATACCAACGAATACTTCCCTGACCCATTCGAGCTTTACGACCTGGCCGAAGACGAGGGCGAGGCGACCAATTTGGCTGCAGGTCAGCCCGAGCTGGTGCGCGAGCTGGACTCAATGATCGACGCCTATCTTGCCGACACCGGTGCCAACTGCCCGGTGCACAACCCAGACTTCGATCCGGCGACACGCGAGAACCTGGATGTGCCCGAGCAACCGGACATGCTGTTTTCCACGGAGGCGTAAGTCATGAAAACCACCATTAACAAGCCAAATCTACTCTTTATCTACACCGATGAGCAGGCGTTCAACACGCTGGCCGCCTATGGCAACTCGCAAATCGAGATGCCCAACCTGAATCGCCTCGCCGAACAGTCGGTCGTATTTAATCAGGCCTATGTGACACAACCGGTCTGTACCCCGTCTCGTTCCACTCTCTTGACCGGACTCTACCCGCACGCCAATGGGTGTACCGAGAATAACGTTCCGCTCTCCCTGGAAACGCCATGCCTGCCGGAGATGCTCTCAGACGGTAACTACCGCACCGCTCACTTCGGGAAATGGCACCTGGGTGATGAGCTTTATGCACAGCACGGTTTCCAGGAATGGGTCGGTGTCGAAGATGGCTACACCCATCGTTCCAGTGAGGGAAAAGACAAGAGCATTCTATCCGGCTATCATCACTTTCTTGTTGATAACGGATTCACGCCGCGGGATGGGAAGAAGTTTGGCAGGGATGAGGCCGCTCGTCTTCCCGAGGAGTACAGCAAGCCGGCATTCCTTGCTCGTGAAGCCTCACGGTTTCTGCTTGAAAACAGGAACAATCCCTTCGTGCTCTATGTCAACTTCCTCGAGCCGCACATGCCTTATTTTGGCCCCCGAGATGATCAGTATGATCCGAAAAAGATGCCTCTTCCACACAACTTCGAAGCAGAATTTAGTGATTCTCAACCTCTGAAGACACGCGTATTTGCAGAGGCCTATCGCGAATGGGGCCATAGCGGCATGCCTTTGCGGACCCCAGAGCATTGGCAGCGCATAATCGCTAACTATTGGGGCCTTTGCAGCCTAATAGACACTCATATTGGTGCAATTCTCGATACTCTTGAGGAGTCTGGTCTGAGCGACAACACCATCGTAGTCTTCACGTCCGATCATGGTGATATGATGGGAAGCCACCGCCTAATAGCCAAATGCGTGATGTTTGAAGAGGCCGCCCGGGTTCCACTGATGATTCGCCTTCCCGGTCAAAAACAGGGGAAACATGTCAGTGGGCCTGTCAGCCAGATTGATGTCGTACCAACTTTACTTGATCTGATGGACCACTCGATTCCACAGCAGCTGCAGGGAGAAAGCTTGCGCGAGTTACTTGAGACCGACAATGCAATCAGCACTAGAAATGCTTTCATTGAGTGGAACGGTCCTAACTCCGGGATTGTGGGTGAAGCGACAGACAATTTCCGGTTGCCATCAAGACTCGAGGGAGTTGTTTCATGCGATGAATTGAAGGAAGCGATAACCGATTCGGTTCGCACGGTAATTTCACCTGACGGCTGGAAACTAAACTGCAGTCCGCTGGGAGAACACGAACTATATGACCTTAACAACGATCCGGGGGAAACAGTAAATATCTTCGCTGAGAACAAAGAACCGGCGCGTAAGCTGCGGGAAGAGATCGTCACATGGCAGCAGGAAACAGGAGATACGGTGGAGCTGCCATTGCTATGATCTTTGACAAGACGGCGTGCATTGCCTTTAAGCTATCAGCACAATTGGGAGGATGAATAATTATGAAAGGTTCGATTGAAAGAGTCACGGCAGTTATCAACGGCGGTATACCTGACCGCGCTCCACTTTTTGATTTGCTGCGTAATGACGCGGTGATTGAACATTTTGCAGGAACACCATTGACTGTGGAAAATGCGCCGAGGGTAGTAAACGAGGCGTTCGTGCATGCGGTTGACGCAACTAGAAGCATGAGACTTCCCGGCAGCGAGGGAACGGTCATTCTAGAAAATGGGAGAGAACGGAGAAACTCGCGATGGACTTCCTGGACCGCACACAAACAATATGGCGATTCCGAAAACTACGCCGCCGCCAAACAGGCGGAACTCGAGAGCTCAGATCCATGCGCCTGGAATGAAGAAAACCAAAGGAGCCTTGAGGAAGGCCTTCGGCGGCACCGGGAAGAAACGGTTCAACGCGGTGATTTTTTCTTCATGCCCGGCGCTGGATCTCCGGGGTTGACTGGAATTTACGAGGAAGTCGGACTTGAATCGTTCAGTTACTACCTTGCCGATTGCCCAGGGGTTATTACAGAGCTTTTAGAACATAACACGGCACGAATAGTCACCCGGTATGAGCATTATCCCGAAGATCACGGGCAAATCGTCGGCTTCACCTGTGATGACTTAGCCTTTAACTCAGGTCCCCTGATTAGCCCAGTTTGGCTGCGAGAGCACTACTTCCCAGGATTGAAACGAATCACAGACGCGATGCATAAAAAAGGGATCAAGCTGTTCTTTCATTCTGACGGCAATCTGAACCCGGTTCTCGACGATTTGGTAGAAGCCGGTATCGACGGCCTTAACCCGATCGAAATTCTTGCCGGCATGGATGTGGGGAATATCCACAAGCGTCACCCGGACCTTTTTATGTCGGGAGGCATAGATGTATCCCAATTACTTCCATTCGGCAAACCCGCGGATGTTGCGGATGTGGTGAAAAAAACCCTTGATGACGCGGAAGGACGGATAATGATCGGCAGCACGACCGAGCTTCACAATGATGTGCCGCTGGAAAACTTCCTTGCACTTCGGAATGCGGTCCTGGAATACAGATACTGAACGTTAGATCATCCAGACCCAGTTCGTTCGCGATGAAGTATCAGATCGAGTTCCCACACAAAGCGATCAACATCGGCTTGAGTAACGACCAACGGTGGTTTAATTTTTATAACATTTTTCGATGGACCGTCGGTTCCGGTTAGAATTCTTCGCTCCCGCAAAACTTCGACTACTTTCCCTGCCAATGCGGTCGCGGGTGTAATGCCATCATGTTCCACCAGATCGATTCCCAGGAATAGGCCGCGACCACGGATGTCGCCGATGCACGTATGATTTCGCTCGAGTTCGCACAGCGCGTCGAAAAAATATGCCCCGGTCGTCC
Source organism: Verrucomicrobiota bacterium (assembly GCA_018645275.1). Lineage (GTDB taxonomy): Bacteria > Verrucomicrobiota > Kiritimatiellia > UBA8416 > UBA8416 > JABGOW01. The sequence continues at coordinate 2,337 of JABGOW010000187.1, read as the reverse complement.
GGGCATGTTCCTGCAGCCCTTCGTTGTCGATCACATCGAGAACCGACTGGCCGATAGCGCAAGCTACCGAATTGCCCCCAAAAGTGGAGAAGAACTCCATGCCGAGAGCTTCGAACGACTGGGCTATCTCGCGGGTGCAGACGACAGCTCCAATGGGGTGTCCATTTCCGATAGGCTTGCCCAAAACCACGATATCCGGCACGACGTCGTAGGCTTCGAAGGCCCAGAAGTGCGAACCAACCCGTCCGAACCCGACTTGTACTTCATCCAGGATGCAGACTCCGCCGGCGGCTCTGACATGCCGGAATACCGTCTCAAAATAGCCGGGCGGCGGAATAATCTGGCCCCCGCAGGACAGGAGAGTCTCTGCGAGGAAGGCGGCAATAGAACGCCCGGCTGCCTGGATGGTAGAGCCAACAGCATCACCGTAAGCGATTCCGGTTTCTCTGGTATCGCCCTTATAGACGCCGCGATGCCCATCCGGCACCGGTACCACATGAACCCAGGATTCGGGGCTTCCCTTGCCACCCGGGCCAAGAAACTTATACGGGCTAACATCGATCAACTTCCGCGTGTGTCCGTGATATGCGTTCTCGACAACTAAAATATCCTCATGACCTGTGTGCGCGTTTGCCAAACGCAGGGCTAATTCATTGGCTTCGGTGCCGGAGTTAAGAAGGAACACTGTACATAGGGCGGAGGGAAATAGAGCGGCCAGCCTTTCGGCGTAAGCTATGTGAGCGTCGGTAAGGTATCGGGTATTCGTGTTTAGCCGGGCCATCTGTTGCTGGCCTGCCTGAACTACGTGAGGATGGCAATGTCCCACGTGGCAGACATTGTTGTACATATCGAGAAACGGCCGGCCGCGCTCGTCGATGAGATATGCGCCCCGCCCCTTCACAAACTTAACGGGATTACTGTAGCTGATCGACTGTGCCGCGGAGGTAACCGCGCCCCGGCTTGCCAAAAGCTCGGAGGGCGAACCACCGCGATCCGGGTACGGGCGAAGATCGATCAAAGCAGCCAGCTGATCGGCGATGTCGGTCGGGTCGCTGTCGCCGTGCTGCTTAAGGAAGGCCCAGGCTCTCGCTTCGGTCACATACCAAGCTGCGCGCTCAGGATCAATCTGCCTACGTTTCGCCGAAATAACAAGCGACACTGCCAGCCGCGCACATATGAGCGGGTAGAGCAGCTCAAGTTCCAAAGTCGAAAGCTCCCGGATCGCATGGTAGCCTTCTACCACCCGCGCTCCCGCTTGCCAAGGATTGGGCTCATCAAGCAGGACATATGCCAGTGAGATGGCGAGATCGCAAATAATCGGATTGTGCAGACAGTCGCCAAAGTCGAGGACACCGGTGAGTTTGCCATCGGAAATAAGCAGGTTTTCATCGTTCAGGTCGCCGTGAATGAGCCCCGCGGGCACCGTCGCCAGGTCCTGCGCCGCCGCGGCCCAGCGCTCAAATTGCGTCGCCAGCAGTCGACGGCGGTTGTTATCAGCAACCAGCCGTATGCTGCTCCTGTGAGTACCCGCAGCCGCCAGATCCCAGTTGTGGCTGATGTGCGCCGCCGGATGATCGATCGAAGACAGTGCCCTGCTAAATTGCGCGATGAGATTGCCGAGTTCAGTCAGTAAATCGGGTGAGACAGGTGCTTTCCCTCCCCACGCATCACCTGGAACGAACTGCAGCAGGCGCCCGAGTCGCGGCGAGTTTCCGCCGATGTCCAAAGTGGCCGCGACGCTGCCCTCGTGATCAGGCACTAAGCGCGGCAGCGCAACGCCTAACCCGGACTCGAAAACCGCCTCCACTCCGACATGCTCTAGCAGAATTCGCTCGCGACTGGAATCCTCAGAAGCAAGCTTTAAGACGAAATGTTCACCATCGGAAAGTTCGATCAGAAAGTTCTCGTTTTCCCCGGCTAAGCGACGAACCGACCCGCGAATATCCCAAGCTGCTTCGACAGCGTCTGTTATCTTTTGGTGTGACATATCAAAGTATCCTAACAAACATGATCAATATTGGTGAATATTTTACCATAGTTTCGGCTATTACTTCCTTCACTTATTGCTTCACCAACGCGACTTTCTGTTTTGACAAAAAAAATCAGAAGGATTCCCTATCATCTGCCCCCTTCTCACACCAGAATCTGGATGTTATGTTATTTAGGTGAAAAGCGTCCGGCTCATTGATTTTAATACTTTGTCAGAATCTTTCAGAGAGGCTGTCCCGGAAATTGCTTTTGCTGGAGTATATGGATCTTCTTCGGATGGAATAATAAATCCTGGCAGTGATATAGATATTGCCGTATATCTGAAGGAGAAAAACTTCTCGGTGGTTT
>JABGOW010000380.1 GCA_018645275.1 Verrucomicrobiota bacterium | reverse complement strand
CCGGCAGCCCAATTGCCCACATGCGCGCTCACGAGAACCACGCCCTTACCTTCGGCAAGCGCATCGACAATCTTCTCCTCTCCCTCATACGTACAAGAGAAGCGATCTCGCCCCATAAGCATGGCATAACGATCCAGCAGGCTCATGCCCAGGGAGAAGAAGTGCCGGTAAATGAGAAAGGGCCACTTCCACCACGGGCGCGACCCCAAAACGACGCGAAGATAACCGTAGGAGCTGCGCACGCTTCGTGGGGCAGCAATCAGATAATAGGCCGCTACGGGAACGAGTAACGCGTAGGCCGAACGAATCCCAAAGATGCCGATGAGCTTCAGGAATATCCAATTCCCGAGTGTGCCGCCACGAGTACGCCCGGACCACTTGCCGGACGCAGGTGCAGCGGGCAGCCCCTCCGGTGGAGGTGTCTTCGTCGTATCTGTCACAAACTGGCCATCCCGATTTACACTCTGCATTCAGAAGTGGATTCTGGTTGCGGTACCAAACGCCAATGTATGGCAGAATGTGTCAGAGCAACCACCGATGCAAGTGCAATGTGCCGGCAAGGCATCAGTTGCTCAACATTCCACTTGTCAAAGACGGGCAACAGCCTATGCTCTCACAAACCTGAGAGTTGAGCCCCGCTCCAAGAGAGGCATGATGCTGAATGACAACCACATTCTATTGATCCACCCGTTGGGCTACAGTGCGGGATCGGCGAAGCACGACATCACCCGTGTCGCCAACCTCATGCCGCCCCTCGGTCTGGCCAGCATAGCAGCCTACCTTGAGCAAAAGGGCCTCTCTGCCGATATCGTGGACTGTTTCGCTCACCCGGACTCAGATGATCGAATCCGTGAACTGCTTCGTGACAAACGGCCGGCCTATATCGGAGTAAGTGTCACCACATCGAGCTTTGTCGATGGCGTACGCATCATTGAGCTCGCGAAGAGCGAGCTCCCTGGAATCAAAGGGATCATGGGAGGGGCGCACATCTCTGCTCTACGCGAACGCGTCCTCGAAGCGACACCCCAGGTTGACTACACGGTTATCGGCGAAGGGGAAGAGGCCGTTGAAGGGCTGATGCGCAGTGGGGGCTCAGGGCTTACCGGCATCCCAGGGATCGTCTACCGGGACGGCGACGATGTTCTTTTCTCGGGGCACCGCGGCAAGGGCATCGAACTGGATTCACTCCCCTTCCCCGCCTACGAGAAGCTCAGCGGCTATCCAGACACATACAAACTCCCCATCTTCAATTACCCCACGGCGCCCAATGCGAGCTGCATATCCAGTCGCGGGTGCCCATACGAATGCAGCTACTGCGATCGCTCGGTTTTTCGCAAGAGTTTCCGGTTTAACTCCGCAGAGTATCTCTACGAGCACCTGCGCTATCTCAAGGAGCGTTGGGGCATTCGCCACATCAACTTCTACGATGATCAGTTCACCTTCCATCGCCGGCGTGTGAAAGAATTCTGCGACATGATGATCGAGCGTCCCCTCAACATGACCTTCAACTGTGCCGTGCGAGCCGAGCATGTCGATTTGGAGCTTCTGAAGCAGATGAAAGGCGCAGGCTGCTGGATGATCAGCCTTGGAATCGAGACCGGAGATCCGGAGTTGCTGGCACGTCACAGGCAGAATGCCGATCTCGACCTTCTGGCTGATAGAATCCGAGATATCAAGCAGGCCGGCATCCGGACAAAGGGGCTACTGATGATGGGGCTGCCGGGAGAGACAGAGGAGAGCATCAAACGTAGCATGGCGTACGTGGCCTCCCTCCCCATTGATGACTTCAATCTCACCAAGTTCACGCCGTTTCCCGGCTCGCCTGTCCACGAGAATATCCGTGATTATGGGACATTCAACGACGATCCCGCACTCATGGATTGCATGCACTTCGTCTTCGTCCCACATGGTTTCACAGAGGAGCGCCTGGAGAAGCTCTACGGGCAGTTCTATGCCTCTCACATCAAGCGACCATCCGTTTGGATGGGCTACGTCGCCATGCTCTGGAAATCGCCCGATAGCTGGAAGCGGTTCATTCTCAACCTGGGGAGCTTCCTTGCCTTTGTGCGCTCTAGTGAACGGATTAGCCAGGAACCTTAGAATATGCCCGAAGCCACGAGCAGGAAACCGAGTGCGCTTCTCGTCATTCCAGTGCGCAATCCAGACCCCGTAGCACTGTCGGACACACTGGCGGCCGCCCGGGCGCTCAACACCGAAATGTGCATTGTCGACGACGGGAGTCGCGAACCGGTCACCATCGCGGATACCCGCGTGATCCGGCACTCCCACCCCAAAGGCTGGGGGCAAGCAGCTCTCACAGGTGCGCAGACTGCTCAGCAGTCGGGCGCGACCCATATCATCATGATCGGCATGGCTCGCGGCCAGAATCTGACCGGGCTGGCAGGACTGCTGAAAACCGTCGATCAGCACCCCGATGCGCTTGTCGTCGGTCAACGACGCTCCGGCACAGGACAGAGAAGATCCTGGTGGCATCGGCTTGAGCAGAGATTTGCGGCAACGCTATTTCGCATCCAAACCGCAAAACAGGTTGGGGATGTAGGCAGTGATATCTGCGCCTATCCAGTCGCAACGCTGATGTGGCTGAAACTCTGGTCGCGAGGCACGGCCTTTTCACGGGAAGTGCTTGTGCGAACCGCGTGGGCTGGGCTGGAAATACGGTCAACCGACATTCAAGACGTCGAGCGGGGTACAACACCGCCGTCTTCCCACACTGGCCGGGCGTTTAACCTATTGACGCTAGTGGCGATGAATATCCACCTCACCATGCGCTCCATCGTTCCGTGGCCGCACCGAAGGTGGACGGACAACCCTCGTCCCCAACGTCTCACCATTCTCCATCCGTTGCGCTCTCTGAAACGGTTGATTCTGGAAAACGCATCACCGAGGGGCATCGCGCTATCGGCCGCCCTCGGCGTGCTGCTTGGCACGCTCCCGCTACTCTTCGTCCACACGGTGAGCATCATCATGGCCGCCAATTTCCTGCGGCTCAACAAGCCCGCCGCCATCACCGCTAGCCAGCTCTGTATGCCGCCGCTGGTTCCTGCGCTCTGCATTGAGATCGGGTACTGGCTCAGACACGGACACTGGCTGACGGAAATCTCGCTCCGAACACTTGGATACGAGGCCTGGGATCGCGTTCTGGAGTGGGCGCTGGGCTCAATTCTGCTTGCCCCCATTCTAGCCGGACTCGTCGGGTTGGCGACCTACACCGTCGCCTGCATCGTCCGACACAATCTGCAAACATTCGACACCCCGACGAATTGACATCCTGCAAATGCTGTGATAAGCACCCGCCACATGAAAGTAACCTTTGTATATCCCCGTTTCGTCAAGTTTCTAGACTCCTGCGTGGAGCTCGACAGGAGCCTGCTGAACTACTTCCTGGGAAACTTCACAACACCACCGTCGCTTGGAATTCCCATCATGGCGGCGCTGACACCGCCCGAGATTGAAGTTGAATTGATCGACGACAACAGCGGCGATGTGGTCGATTTCGAGTGCGAAACCGATCTGGTTGCAATCAACTGCTTCACCCCCCAGGCCACCCGAGCATTTGAGATCGCTGACGGATTTCGGCGCCACGGCAAACTCGTCATTATGGGTGGGTTCTTTCCGTCCCTCCGGGTCGATGAATGCCTCCAACACGCTGATGCCGTTTGCACGGGAGAGGTGGAGCCGGTCTGGGAGCAAATCCTAAGCGACGCCCGCAAGGGGAAACTCCAGCGCATCTACAAAGGGGGATGCCGTTTCGATGTCTCCAAGCTCCCGATACCCAGGCGAGAGATTTTCTATGACCGGGAGTCGTACGATTGGGACGAAGATCTTGTGCAGGTCTCACGTGGCTGCTCATACAACTGCACCATGTGCGCCGTTCCAGCACACATGGGCAACCGCATTCGTCTCCGTCCGATAGACCAGGTCGTGCGCGAAGTACAAGGACTCAAATACGAGAACGTCTATCTTGCCGACGATGTCCTCTTTTTCCCGCAACGGCGCATTCAAGAATACTTCCGGGAACTCTTCGAAGCACTCACCCCCCTCAACAAGAAGTACTTCGTCTCTTCGACACTTTCCCTCGTAATTGACCCCAAGTTTCTGGACCTGGCAGCGGCAGCCGGAGTGAAGAATTTCTACTGCACCATGAATGTGGACCCGGTTTCCATCCGCGCCCTGCAGGGCGAGAAGCGGGAACGGCAGATTCTGGTGGATCTCGTCAAAGCACTGGAAGATCGCGATATCCGCTTCTTTGGTTCATGCGCCATTGGGCGGGATTGGGATGATGACACCATCGCAGATCGTGTCCTGTCCCTTTTCTCGGAAGCCAACATTCACACCTCAGAATTCTTCATCTATACTCCTTATCCGGGGACCCCCCTCTGGAACCGCCTTGAGCGCCAGGATCGGATCATTGATTTCGACTGGCAGCACTATAACGGAGCACATGTTGTCTACAAGCCGCACAACATGCCACCGGAGGCACTCAAAGAGCAGTTTCTTAAGGTCTGGAAGGGCTTCTTCGCAGAAAAGAAGGAATCCCATGTGGCTTGCCTTGAACCTGCAACCTGGCGCGATAGTGTCAAGGTCGTGGGCAAACCCCTCCAACGGCAAGGTGTATCCAATCATGCAGTCGTAACCGGCGTTGGTATCGTCTGCCCCATTGGGAACAGCCCCGAAGCCGTTACCGAATCGCTCGAAGAGGGGCGTCATGGGATCCGTCCCATCACGGTGCTGGACACAACCCATTTCCGCACGCCACTTGGCGGACAAGTCGAAGGGTTTGATCCACAACAATGGCTCTCAGATGAAGAGATTTCCGACTACGATGATCGCTATCTACACTTCGCGATTGCAGCGGCCCGAATGGCGATCAAAGAGGCTGGCATCGAGTGGAAGAAAGGCGAGGTCCGTCGTGATGTCGCCCTGATTCTCGGCACCTGCAATGGCGGCCTGCTTTCGGCCGAACGCGAATATGCGTGGAAGCATGGAGTCATCGACGACTACGCGGATGAGAAACTCAACACGCAAGCCGAGCTCTACGGATTGGGAAAGGCGGTTTCGCGCGCGTTGGGAATTGGCGGCGACACATGGGTCGTGACAACCGCCTGTTCGTCCACAACCGGAGCACTGGGACTGGCGCAAACCCTGATCGCACATGGCCGCTACAGCACCGTTATTATAGGCGGTACGGATTCGCTATCGCTGGCCAATATAGCGGGATTCGATGCACTCAAAGCAACATCGACAGGACAGACCGCACCATTCTCGCTCCCGATTGGACTGAACACAGGAGAGGGCTCCGGTTTCTGGGTCGTCGAAAACAAGGAAGCCGTCATTCTCCGCAACGGGAGTTGGTTGGCTGAGTTGGCAGGACATGCGACCACCTCGGATGCATACCACCAAACAAGCCCTGATCCGCGAGGGAGCGGCGTCTGCCAAACCCTGACCAATGCCCTGAAGCACTCCGGAGTTGGACTTGACGCCATCGGTTGCATCAACGCGCACGGTACGGGAACCAGTGCCAACGATGTTGCTGAAACCAAGGGCATCAGGCGCTTTCTTGGCGATGAGCGCCTGCCTACGGTATCACTCAAATCATTCCTCGGACACTGCATGGGGGCTGCAGGCATCCTTGAAGCAACCTGCAACCTGCTTGCCATGAACCGGGGGTTCATTCCCCCCACCGTTAACTTCACCACACCCCGCCCGGGATGTGACCTGGATTACGTGCCTAACACCCCTCGCAAACAAGACTACGACGCTTTCATTTCGGCGAACTATGCTTTTGGCGGAAACAATGCCGCAGTCGTCGTCACCAAACGAGACTACCCGCGAATGCCGGAGGAGAATCCTGGAGAGCGTGTGGTCATCACCGGCCTCGGAATGGTCACCGCACTTGGCCTGTCAAACGACGCCACTCTGGAGGCCCTGCGACGCGGCGATGACGGCTTGGGACCTATCGACAGACTCGGCGTGAACCCATCGGTTAAATCGTCTCTGGCCGGGCTCGTGGCCGACTTCTCGCCAGCCGATGTCGAGGACCGAAGGCTGGATCTTTCCGGCATGAATCACCTCAGCCGTATGGCCGTGGCCGCCTCTTCCCGCGCCCTGCGAGATGCCGGACTTCGCGTTCGCCCCAGCAATGCCTATGACGTTGGTGTTGTCATGGGCGCCTGTTGCGGCCCTTCCGAGATGTCCCACATGGACAATGTGTTTACGACCGAGAACTACCAGGCTGACATTGCAGGATTCTCCTCGATAACAGCCAATTCCACGGCGGGATATGTCTCGGCGAGGCTCTGCCTCAAGGGAACCAACATGACCCTGAGCCCGGGGCCAGATGCAGGACTACAGAGCCTGGCGTATGCGTACGAAATGCTCTTTGCCGGCCGGGCAAAAGCAATCGTGACCGGCGCAGCTGATGAAGTCTACACACAGACGTACGAGAACTATGACCGCTTCGGGTATCTCTACCGTGACGATGCAGAGCAGTCCTACCGGCTGCACCCCGACCAGGATCGCCATCGCGTGCTTGGTGAAGGCGCTGCCATGCTTGTCCTTGAACCCCAATCAGCAGCAGAGGCACGGGGCGCATCCATCCTGGCAGAAGTGCTGGGATACGGAATGGGGATGGACGGCGAGCACTTTGTGGAGCCGAATGCGAGCCGGGATGGCCTACGCCACGCAGCGCAGACCGCGCTGGAGCGGGCTGGCGTCGGCACCGATGAGATTGATCTTGTTGTCTGGGCCCCCATGGGCAATCGAGCAGACCTCAAGGTTGTCGACATCGTGAATGAAGCGCTGGGGGACCGCGCCGGGACGGTCCCGCTCGTAACCACGACATTCAACACCGGCCACATCGCCGCGACCTCGATTCTCGTCAGCCTGGTTTCCGCCCTGCATGCACTGCGGGAGGGCGGCACAGAACTCTGGCCGCAAATCTCCGGCCTGCCCGAGATCGACGACAGAACGCTAGAACAGCCCCCCCGCTGCATCCTGGTCCTCGCCGGCAGCGAGCTCGGCTACAACTTCGCCACCGTACTCCGTATGGGCGAGTAGGGGCGAAGGCCCTGTTTTGGAGTGCGACGAGAAGCACCGCTTTTCTATTTTGGCCGAGACGGCCAACTCTACAGCAGAGAATCGCCTCATCCGCCCATTGTAGTGTTGGCCGTCTCGGCCAATCCCTTGCTTGCTACCCCCCTTCCTCGCATGCAGTCGCATCATACACAACACCCCGCGCGGTTGACGAGAGCGGCGACGAGAACGGATTACGAGAAACACACACCCGTGCCGCAGAATCCTGGTTGCACATTATTCGATTGACCCAAACCCACCCACCCCAATAGACTCCCGCCAACATCCAGAGCAGCACCGGGCTGCCAGAGACAGCGGAGTTGTAGGAAAACGGGAAAAAGAAGATACGCAGAATTCGTTCTTAGGAAGCTTCACTTCTGAGGGAGATGGAACCTTCACCGCAGCGGGCCTCGGCCTCGCCTTCGGAGGAAACCACCACCTTGGCAATGTGGCATCCCTCTGCTGGATGCTGGACTACGTATACCAATACGGATCCGCAGAGGGCGATGAAACGGCTTGGGGTGATTATGAATTCAACGGCGGTGGCGTCAGCGGTTCGCTCGCTTTCATCTTCCTTCTGGGCGGGGAATCCAACCGGTAGCGGGGATGTCGACATATTGTGCTTATCCCAACATAGGCTTGTCATCCTGAGCTTGCCGAAGGATCTCGCGTACTCAGCACGGGGTGAGATCCTTCGGCAAGCTCAGGATGACCGATCTGTGGTACGATGTATAACGAGAGCGGCTCCATGGGGATGAATGCCAAATGGTCGCAGCCGTTCAGAATCGGAATCGCTGCAACGAAAAGGTTGATACCTGCAAAGCCGCCTTGTATATTGGCCGCACCTAGTTGAGACCCCTTCTTCTTTTGGAGTCTCAATCATAGTCAGACGATGCTAACAACCCGAAACTTGTGATGCAATAGGGGCTGGATACATGGACGATGTCGTGCAAAAACAGATAGAGAGACGGGCGCAGGTCATTCGTGCGCTCAAGGAGGAGTTGATCGAACGGGTCAATCTCCCCTATACGCCAGAAGACCTACATGAGGATATATCCCTTCTGGGAGCCGGCCTCGGGCTGGATTCCCTTGATGCGCTGGAAATCGTCCTGTGCGCAGAAGGTCGCTTTGGAATCAAGATTCCAGACGACAGCGTTGAAGTCCTCCGCTCCATCAATACGATCGTTGACTACATCATATCCGAGCAGGACAGAAAGGATGCGGCAGCGTGAAATCTCTCTACCTCAAACCAACATGGCTTTCCGCCGGTGCCTCGCTTGACGAACGCTGCGGGACTGAAGTGGTCTCCGGCTTCTCGGACGCAACGACTGAGTACAAAACAATCCGGGATTCGGTGGGGCTGACCGACTTCTCTTTTCTCAGCATGTACCGCCTCCCTGAGGAGACCGCCATTGACCTGCTGGACAGCATTCTTGCATGCAATGTGGCCAAAACGCGTTTTGGCCGTATGGCGCATACCTTCCTTTCTGATCAGGACGGCAACATCATCGCTGACTGCTACGTGGCAAACAACGATGAGGAGTTTATTCTGCTCTGCGAGAGCATCGTGGAACCCGAGGAGTTGGATGCTATTCTGATGGAAAACGGTGCGGAAGCCGCCCAGATCGAGAACCGGAACGACACACACGTCCTACTCGGTCTGGATGGTGTGGATGCGTGGAAGGTCGTTCGCGATCTCTTCGGTGCAGATGTTCTGGGGCTGCCCTACCTCTCCGTCGAGATGTACCCCTTTGAAGATGAGCAGGTCACGCTGTTCAGAGCGGGGAAGACCTCGGAATTTGGCTACATGATCATGGCCCCCAACACTGTCGCCAACGCACTCTGCGACAAGCTGCAGGCTTTGGTCAGCGAAGCCGGTGGAGGGCTCTGTGGAGTCGACATCCATAACGACCTTCGCCTCGAAGGGCGCTTCTTCAATATTCAGCGAGAAGGCAGAGTCGTAAAGGACCCGCTCGTACTTGGCCTTCAGTGGATGATCGACTTCGAAAAGGGCGACTTCCGCGGTTCTGAACCCATTCTGGCCAAGCGCACTCAAGGAACCACGCAAAAAATCATCGGCGTCTCCACCGAGGGCGACTGCGAAGCGTTTGCTCCCGGAGCAGAGATCTGCCATGGCGGTGAAGCGGTAGCACAAGTGGTGACAAGCTGCTTTTCTCATGTTCTGGGGCAGAAACTGGGGCTGGCTGTGTTTCCTGTGGCGATTGCCTACTCGGGACTTGAGTTCGCACTGGGTGCCGAAGATGGTGCTCCGGTGAGGACGATATCCATGCCACCAATCGTACCGAAGAGTCTGAGCGTCCGCCTGGATGAAATGTAGACCAGCTCAACCCCGGCGTCGTTCACGCGCTCCGCGCTCGCGAAAAGCGGTGATTTCATCACCGCACTCCAAACGGGCACTTGGAGGACTGCGAGAAAAGGGCTTAGGAAACGACGACG